>PAYR01000017.1 GCA_002715345.1 Flavobacteriales bacterium
GGCCAACAAAAAGATTTCTCATCAATTCTAGAATCAGATTGCTCAGTTGAGGGCATTTCAGTCTACAGTGATGCAGGTATTTACATTCTAAGACATAGCGCTGCCCACCTTCTCGCCCAAGCTATGGCCTCATTATATCCAAATGCTAAGCCGACTATTGGCCCTCCTGTAGACCGAGGATTTTACTATGACTTCGCAGATTTGAATGATTTTGGAGAGGCTGATTTGAAAGCAGTCCAAAAGAAAATGCACGAATTGGCACGAAAAAACATCAAAATTGAGCGTGTAGTATGTACAGAATCCGAATTAAAGGATTTATTCTCTTCTAATCCATACAAGATTGAAATAATGAACGATAAACTTGAAGGCGGGGAAGGCTCAACAATTTACCGTCAAGATGACTGGTATGACTTATGCCTTGGACCACATGTCCATTCCACAGCTAAGTTGATGCATGTGCGTCTTACTTCGGTCTCCTCGGCATTTTGGAGGGGAGACCAAAATAGAGAGCGATTAACTCGAATTTATGGAATCATTGAACCTACAAAGGATGCACTAAAAGCAAAAATTTCAGCGATCGAGGAAGCAAAGAAGAGAGACCACAGAAAATTGGGAAAGGATTTGCAATTATTTCATGTCGACGAAGATGTTGGCCAAGGTCTAATCTTGTGGACGCCACGAGGTGCCACAATTCGAACCTGTCTGCAGGAATTCATATCAGAGCACCTTTCTCGTCAAGGCTATCACCAAGTATACACTCCTCACATAGGTAAATTGGACTTATATCGTACAAGTGGGCACTTTCCGTATTATCAAGCATCACAATATCCGCCTTTAGTAGAAAAAGAAATGATGGCCAAGTTAGCCAATGATGGATGTACATGTGGAGAGTTATCCAATATGATGGCAGCAGGAGACATAGAGGGCTATATGCTCAAGCCAATGAATTGCCCACACCATATCAAAATATATTCATCACAAGCAAGATCATACCGTGATTTGCCCCTTAGGCTAGCTGAGTTCGGGACTGTATACAGATGGGAACAATCTGGAGAGATATCAGGATTGACTCGAGTGCGGGGTTTCACTCAAGACGATGCTCACCTTTTCGTTACTGAAGATCAAATCGCGAAGGAGGTCTTGGGTTGCATAGAGTTAGTTCAAGTCATATTCAACGCATTAGGAATGAGTGATTATCGTGTTAGAGTGGGTCTGAGGGATCCTGATTCGAGTAAGTATGTTGGAGAAAGTGAAAAGTGGGATTTGGCTGAACAAGCTTGTAGGGAAGCCGCTAGCAGCCTTGGTGTAAATTGGTCAGAAGAGCCAGGTGAAGCGGCTTTTTATGGTCCGAAGATTGATTTCGTTGTCAGAGATGTAATTGGTCGTGAGTGGCAACTTGGAACTGTTCAGGTGGACTATAATCTACCCGAAAGATTTGATCTCAGATACAAAGGTAGTGACGGAGAAATGCACCGTCCTGTAATGATTCATCGTGCACCATTTGGATCGATGGAAAGATTCTGCGGAGTTTTGATAGAACACTTCGCTGGAAAATTCCCAACATGGTTGGCTCCAACACAAGTTCATGTACTAACCATATCTGAAAAACAAATAGAATATGGTAGGAAGGTAGTATCCAATCTTAAATCTGCAGGAATAAGAGCAGAGCTAGATGAGTGTGATCACACAATTGGTAAGAAGATTCGAATGCACAGAAAATTCCAACCAGCATACATGTTGATACTCGGAGATGACGAATCAGATAACAATACAGTTTCCATTCGAGCAAGGAACGGCGACCAAAGGGCAGGAGTGGCCTTTGATACCTTCCTTGATGAACTTTTGAAAGAGATTAATAGCAAAAATCCGATACCGTCTCTAGTCCCACCAAAAGAAGAATGAGGCCAAGATATGGGAATCGAATTAGTAAGCGGTTTCAAAATTATGGCAATCTTTGCCATAATCGTTTCCGCATTCATCTCTTATTTATTTCAAGAGTATCTAATTCCAAGGGGCTTATCCGGTCTTCAAGTTGCGTTCCCAACTGGGCCTAAACGCTACGAGGTACATACTGTGACTGCAAATAAGGAAGAGGCGAAAGAACTTCTGAAAACTCCCGGTATGCGTAACGGTTTGACTGTGTATGTAATGGCATTAACAGGTGCAATACTTCTTGGAATGGAATGGCTATTTTTTCAAATGGGATATACTGAAGGACTGCACCAAATTTCTTTAGCAGTTGCACTAATTTTGATCATTGTTCCTGCGATGATATCTACTGGTGTATCGATGAGCACTCAAATCGTTAATAGAACAGGAGGAAGACGTGCGACCCTACAAGGTGCTAGCACTTTCAGGAATGGTATTGGAATAACAATCACGATTCTTTGGTTTACATCGTTAATGATACTGTGGTATATTATGGTGTTTGCAGGAGTTAATTTCGATCGCAGATTAGCTCTAGTAGGATGCCTAGCGTTCGCCCCAGGATTCATTGCATATGGTAGAGTAATGGGTTCATCTTGGACCGCTCTTGCAGAATCAAGCAGGCAATTGTCAAAAGGAGAGCCCTCTGCATTTTATCCATACAAGCCGCCAGCGAGGAAGCAATTTGTATCCACTTTGGTTTGGATTAACACTGCAGCAATGCCTTTTATTGCCTTCAACACATTAGTTTCTCTTATTCTGTTGAGTATCGATCCAAACATGTTTGAGCACACTCAGAGAGTCCTTGATTTACCAGAGTACAGGCCACAATCCTCAATTATGGAAGAGGGAGGTGTACTAGGATTCTATGCAATCGAATTATTTTCATTTATTTCTGAGCCTGGTATTCGAGTTCCATTGGTCACAATAGTACTACTTTTCTTATTGCTAAACGTTGCCATTGTAGGATTTTTATTCGTCTATGAAGTTGCAAGAATTTTATTCCTTGATATCGCAGATGTGTCAGGAAAAGGAGGTATTCGTCTGGCAGATTCTCGTTTATTGCGAAGTGAAATGTCTCAGCAAGCGAATGTATTGAATTTCTGTTTTACAGGATTTGCAGGTCAATCTATGCTATTACTCGCTCTTGCAATGTTAACATTCTGGGATTCACAATATCTACCTCAAGGAGTGCAGTGTGGTAGTTGGCAGGACTCTATTTGTCAGGTTGTTAGAAAAGATGCGCTAGAAGAAATGACCTGGATGCTGGCTTCCGGAGGGCAGGTGATATTCCTAGCAATATGGGTGATGTCAAGAAGAACTGGGCAGCATTTAGATGATATTTCATTCGACGCTATGGCAAATGAGAGACGAATCGAGTTAGAAGCCATTGAGAAGATGATTTACAGACAGAGTGAGGATTTTCGTGACTTAATAAAATCTGATAATTGGTCAAAAGCAATGGAAAAAATGGAACTATTGTATGAAGACCATGGTGAAGAGAGCATAGAAGGTCTGTCACTTGTAAGAAGAACAGAGGCGAGTATGGAGATGCTGATGGGCTTTGGAAGATGGGATCAAGCCGAACAAGTCGCACTCTCATTCTTGGCCTTGAGAGCAGGAAGAACGGCGGAAATAGCAAGGATAATCCTCGCAGCAGCATCTTTGGCCCAACGAGATATTCCAGAAGCAATACCNAGAATTGANTACCTTGGANATGAAGATATTGAATCTTCTAGGTTGAGATGGNTTGCTTNAATCTTAGATCCTTCGATAAAATTGTCAGACTCTGACAGGAGCCTATTACGCTTAGACGCAGTTACAAAGAGAAATATAGACCTCTTAAACCGATTCAAAGACGGAATTCCGGGAAGTAATATTGCATGGAAATACAAACCTGCAACAAAATTACACATACTCGGCGATATTGCAAGGTTTAGATTATGGTCGCAACCCGAAATAGCTCTAGACAAATTAGAGGCATGGGTAAAAAAGAATGAAATTGACATGGATAATTGGCCACATGGCCAAACAGCGAGGGCTCTTTTGTACCTTGATAGAGGAATGAAGGCTAGCGCAATCAATATCGTAGAGAAAGCGATGAAAAAGCATCCACGCCACCCCCATCTTAGAAGACTTGCAATACATTTTGCGGCTAGGGGTGAATTAGATATGCCTGAAATAGAAAAGACTGGCCTAGTCTGGGCAGATTCTATGAGCGGTGATACAGAAAACAATTGGAGAAATTCTCACAATGTAATAGCATCCCCAGATAATAGCAATAATGCGATGAAAATTCATTCGTGGAATGCGAATGCATGGCTCACCCGTCGTGAAACAACTGCAAAAAATCTTGGAAAGAAAGGATGGAAAAAGGCTGTATGGAAAACTCCGCCATTTGCTGATTACCTGATTATGACTGGTATAATTGCTACAGTTGGTGGCGTTCCAATAGATCTTGGTATGCCTGGGTGGATTGATTTTGAGGCTTGTGAGAAAGCGAAATTACTCGAGTTGTGATTAGATCAAATTATCTACTAATGCTTCAGTATCCTGTTCTTTACCACAGTACCTGCAACGTAGCCTCAGCGGCATTCTACTGGTTACAATCAATCTATGTGGTAAAGGTTCTTTTGGATTCACGGTTATACAATTTGTGAAAGCACACTTAGCGACATTAACAACTTCATCTGTAAGATTAATGTCTAATTTTTCTGCTACACTATATGCACGAATAATTGCCACAGAGGCATCGGGTGCAACCAGAGCCAACCTGTCCAATTCGGTTTGAGTTAATTCTCTGTCCTCAACTTTGATTATGTCTTTGCCACCCATTTTCTTGGATGGAACATTCATGACCAGGGATACTGGATTTGACATGTCTCCCTCAATTCCTAACATTTTCAATACAGAGAGTGCCTTTCCAGCGGGGATATGGTCGATTACTGTGCCATTTTTGATTGCAGTAACCCTTCGCATGTTTGCTTCTTGACTCATAGAACCACCCCCTGCTCGTTGATATCTTCAGGAACTTCGACCCCCAACAATCTACACATCAGTGCCATACGTGCCACGACGCCATTGAATGCTTGCTCGAAGTATCTAGCATGCCTAGTGGAATCTACTGATGGGTGAATCTCATCCACTCTTGGAAGTGGATGCATAATTATCATATCTGACTTAGCTCCATCCAAGTCGCTTGCTTCTAGTTTGTAAGCCCCGGCAACTTTGGCATATTCTTCTTCATCTGGAAATCTTTCTTTCTGGATTCTTGTCATGTATATTACATCAGCATCATTGATTTGTCCAAGCAAGTCATCGGTTTCAACAACTTCAGCACCATGTATTTTCAGATCAGATATAATCTCCTCAGGCATGCGAAGGCTATCAGGTGATGCGAAAATAACATTGCATCCGAATCGGACCAGTGCGTGAGATAGTGAATGGACGGTTCTTCCATATCTCAAATCCCCAGCAAGAACGACATTCAAACTTTCCAGAGTTCCATGGGCTTGCCTAATTGTGAATAAGTCTAGCATGGTTTGAGTTGGGTGGTGTCCAGCGCCATCTCCTCCATTCAGTATCGGCACCTTTGCACTGTCACAGGCATATTGTGCAGCCCCTTGCCGTGGGTGTCTCATTGCGATGATATCGGTATATCCATCGACCATTTGAATCGTGTCGAACAGTGTTTCACCTTTGACTACAGATGATGTTTTTACATCCCCTAGGTTGACTACATCTCCACCTAGCCTCTTCATCGCTGTTTCAAAAGACATTCTGGTTCGTGTTGATGGTTCGAAGAATAAGTTCCCCAGTATTCTGCCTTGAAGTAATGGTAAGTATAGTTCTCCACGGGCTACTGGGAGCAATCTTTCAGCATCATCTAAAATTGAGATAATCTCTTCATTTGTCAAGTCATCCATCGTGATTAGTCCGGGCATCTCGCTCCCCCTTCCATACGCCTTGTGCCTAAGCCGACCTTGAACATATGGGCGCGATAGTCCGCTTGCTTGATGAGGTATGAATATCTGCTAGTGGTCATGCGCAGGGTTGTGTTGCTCGTATTCTTGCTGTTGTTGCCAACAGTTTGGGCGAATGAAACCGAATCCTGGGTCGTTGAGGTAGAGGACCCCTTTGGAAATCCAATTTTGGGTTGCGAAATCGTGTTAAGAGAACCTTGGACAGGGGCAGTAATAGATTCTCCAGGAAGTGGAATGTACCAAGCAAGTGCAACTTGCGATGGGTATGTGGTGATGTGGCATCCTCCCGTTCCATCTTCTCAAACAACTGTTGTTTTAGAAGCACATCCAATAATCGAGGACCTATTCACTGTCGAAGGCGTTCATACAATGAAAGTACAAGGTAGTACTTGGGAGCAGTCAGTTAGCAATGGTACAGTGGATGCGCCAAACGGCGTTCCAATAGTTTTGATTGGAGATGGCGGAATAGTCACCAGGAATGGTGAATCCTCGATTACCATACCGAATGGAACAAATATGTACAATTTTGAGGGTAATTATTCAGATGATGTCTCTGTAAAAGCAATTCACGCAATCTCAGGGGCAGTAGTTGATTGGGTGAACTATAATTTGACCGTTGGTGAATACGGAAATGGTTGGGAAGCTCGTGTTTACCAGAGAGGTATACCTCGTGGGGAATCAATATGGCCACCAACTTCTCAATGGGTTTTAGATCAATTGAATTCCGAGAATGATTTAGGATTTGCAGAAATAGAGTTCACTTCAAACTTGGAGGCTAATACAAATGCACAGGGGGTTTGGAGTGCATCTCATAAATTTAACAATGGTCTTGGATTACCGTTCATTCCTGGTGTATCTGCAGGAATAGAAAGTCAAGTTGCGAGGTTTTTATCAGGCGATTCTGGCGAACTTGAAAATTTACTCGAGTCTGTATTTTATTACAATGGAAAACAAGCGCTGTGCTGTGTTGTAGATGACAATCCAGTATTGTTTTCCCAGATAGATGTGCTTTCTGAAATCGATTTTTCTTCAGGTTATTGGGGTTGGAACGAGTCTGCGATGATTTCCGCAGATAGATCCGGTATAAGCATGATGAGATTTGAGGTTCCATTTCAAAACGATTTACGACAAACTACGCCTTTGACAGTAAAGACAAATGGTGTGTGGCAATACATTTCTAGCCCACTAGAAAATTGGATAGATGGCACGCCAAACAACTTTACTTTGCAGAGGGATGACACATCAATTTCTGGATTTTACACAATTACCCTAGGCCCTAATTCTGCTCCAATTCTCTCAATGTCAGAAAATCATACTTTACCGTGGGAAAATAATTCATACACTTTTGATGTGATCATAGACGACGCACCTCTCTCAACTCACGATTGTGATTGGAATATTTCCGGTCTTAGCGATAATAAAGAGGTGAATCTTTCTAGTTTTGATGTAAATTCCATCTTGCCAGTGTCGGTTACCTGTTATGACGAAGGCGGCTTGAATGGAACTTTTTCTTCAGACTTCGTCTTGGATGGGGGCAGTCCTTGGATTAATCAGAGCGAAGGAGTGGTGTTGCATAACCCTAAAGACGACTTTGTATTGAATTTGTCAATCGGTGATGACCATGATCAAAATCTAGATGTTTACTGGACGAGTAATAAGTCCTTAGATTGGTGGGATACAGGAGCGATGCTTCAAACCACTTTCAGTCCGGACTCTAATCTAAATTCAATTAATGATAATATCTCAGAACGGCACAAACAAAGGAACCCTGTGGATTATTGGTTGTCTGCAAAGGTAAGCGATGATGTTGGTCACACGACTTTAGGTAATTGGACAATAAAATTATTGGATAGTTCAGGGCCTGTAATTATTCCAAACCTAGAATCACAAGATGATGACGGGAAGTGGATTAAATCGACATCAATTCCTCGCCCTAAAGACAACTTAAGGTTGAATTTTACAGAGAGTTTTGACGACCATTCTTCAATTGATAAAATTAAATTTTCAATTGCTTTTATGAATTCAAATTTTGCAGACCTATCTTGGTCAGAATTCCAATATTGGGAGTTACCTGATATGGGAATGGGTTATCACGAAATAACAGTTGTTGGCATTGATGAAGCGGGAAATGAAGCAACCAAAACTTTTGGTATAGCCATAGCTCCACCGATAGCAAGAAATCTAGAAATTATAGATATTTCATCTTCATCAGATGAAATCGAACCAGGCATCAACAATTTTTGGGTAACTATTCAAAATAACGGGGCGAGTAGTACAGAATTCATTCTGTGCAACAAGGATGATTGTATTGAATCAATTATAGGCCCATCTACATATTCTCAAACCGCTAGAATAATTGTTTCAATGGAGGTTGACATGGATTGGTTTGAGACATTCTCAGTTGAATTATCGTACATCGATGATGCAAACCAAACTGTAGTCAAACATACTACTAGCGATTTTAATTCTGGAGTTGGTATAGGAATGCTAGAGTTGTCTATTTTCGTCGCTCTTGGTGTTATTGCAGTATTTTGGGTCAGATCACGCAGCGGACCTAGATTCTGATATGATTGATTAGAGGTGGGTGTAATATGGATGGCTTTGTTGATTTAGAAGAAGCAATAAAAGCCGAGACCAAGAATAGGTTGGATCGTATTGAGAAACTTGCAATATTCTCTGCCTTGGCAATGCTTAGTGCAGCGGCGTGGTTAGCTTGGCCTACATTGAGTACGGGAATGAGCGGCGATGTAATCACTTCAGATGTAACTTATGCTATGATAATTATCGCTTGGGGTATTTTTGTTCAAGACTTAGGCATCATGGACAAAAAATCAAGATCAAGAATTGGGACAATTTCTACCATAGGCTGGCTGCCTTTAGCAGTTGTAGCAATTTCAGAGCTTGAAGGAGACTTATCTAGCAAAGTCGGAATGATGATTTTGCTAATAATATCCTTTGCTTTATTTTCGACAAGTAGGGGTATATTGCAGGGCGATATTGCAGTAATGAAATTCCGTGCATTGATGGGTTTCATGGGGTTAGTTCTTGCAGGGTCATTATTGTCTACAATTAATTTCAGCAACAATTCTTCATATGTTCAGTTGGGACTATGTTTTGTTGGCCTTGCATTAATTTTGAGGGATTGGTTCAGTGAAGACAATGATAGAGAACTTAGGAAAAAATTTGATCGTCGCCTCAATTCTATGGAAGAGAGAATTCTGATACTAAAGAGTCAGGCCTCGGCAGTAGACCAAGCTGCAAGCTTAATCATGACTGCAAGGGAAGAAGGCCATAGAAACCCGGACTGGGGTATGCGCTTACTGGATGAGGCTGAAGAAGATATTGAACGGTCTCTCTCATTAGCAGGAGATGTAGATGAAATAAAATCAGACTCATTAGAATTTGTTGAGACTGCAGAAAAAATCGCCCCGATTGTGAAACGTCCAAGAAAGGCATGGGATATGGGTCAAAGAGAAGTAGAATTAGGCAGTCTCAGAGAGGGAGAAGCTTTGTTTCGACAAGCCAAACAAAGGGCCAATGAGATTATTGAGTGGTGGGAAAAGGCAGAGGAAGCAATTAGAGAAGGATCTGCCTTGTTATCATCATCAAAACATCAGCAAAATGATCTTGAGGAATTATTATCTGATGCTAAGAAGAAATTACATGCAGAGAATCCAAAGAAGGCTTACGAATTTGCAGCGGTTATACCAAATCAAGTAGCTGCATCAGGAGATGCCATGGTTGCGGCGGAAAATGCATTGAAAGAGGCAGCAAGGCAACTTAAATCTGCAGATGGGATAAACAAAAAATTACTCGAGGAGCGCTTAGATAAGGCAGAAATAGAGCTAGAACAAGGAAATCATGCGCAAGTAAAGGGTCTCTCAGACAGTGTTGTGAGGGAAATTAATGCAGAAAGAGAAGCGATGGATGATGTGCGCCGTGCTTTGCGGCAGAAGGTACATCTTGTTACGAAATGGTCCAACCGCGACGACGCTAATGAATGGGATTCAAGATTGACTGAAATCGAGGCAGCCACAGATAGTTTGGAGTGGACTCATGCAGCGGCTCTGCTCGAAAGGTTAACCAAAGATTTGGATGCTGAAAGTAAAGCTAGCGAAGAAGCAAATGAACTTCTTGAATATGTGTTCAGTGAATGGAAAGTTCTTCGTAATCAATGCGAGGCTAGCGGCATTAAAATCACCGATGAAGATAGAAAATCAACTGAAGAAGCAATAGCATTGGCTGATGAGGCACATAAGGCTGGTAGATTTGACGAAGCGCTTGAATCTCTAGGCTTGGCTGATGGATTCATGGAGCGGTTGCGAAGAAGAGTTTGATTACTGCATCTGTTTCTTCATTTCACAGGCCTTGCAAATACTTCCGCTACAGATTTGTCCGCACTCAGGACAATTTATTGGGCGTGATCTTTTGAAGTTGCCACTTGACATTGAGTGTAATTTCTTTACATCATCTGCCATCCTTAGAAGTCCATGGCGTGTCCCAGGCACATCAGCCTCCATCATTGCAATTGTTTCTCTGTGCCTAAATCTTAATGCCCCATCTCCATGAGGACATTCTTCGTGATGGATCGGTAATTTTCGATGCAAAGCATATAGGTGAATTTCTTGTTCTGGAATCCAACGGAGTGGAACAATCCTTGGAATCATACCTTCTAATGGAGTGTTTGTGTGGGGTGCTAATCGCAGTGTCCTTTCAAGGTCACCATTTTGCATATTCATCATAATAGTTTGAGCCATATCGTCTAGATTGTGGCCCAATGCAATTACATTCGCACCGACTCTCTCAGCCAGATGGTTTATCCCTTGACGTCTGAAGACCCCACAATAGGAACATGGAGCCTTTTTCTCATTTAGTTTGGATATTTTTTCTACAACATTATCCATTTCATTAAACCCTAATTCTGGATAGGATACTGTTTCGAATTGTAAGCCAAGATCTTCACACAACTTCCTTGCACATTCTAAAGATGGAGGCCGATAGCCTTCTATGCCTTCGTCAACGCATCCTCCAATTATGGTAACATCTCTTCGTTTTCCTAAATTCTCATGAATTCTCTCTAGTAAAACCGCAGAATCTTTTCCTCCAGATATGGCAACAAGGATTGTTGTATGTTCTCCTTTAGGAAGGTATAGTTGTTCTCTTAGTGCCTTAGAGGCTTTTTTCCTAACGCTCTCTGCAAGATGTGCTCCACACATCATTCTGCCTGAGTAAACCTGGTGATGAATCGCCGGATTGCGACACTTGTCACAACTCGGTACATCAAAAAGGCCGGCCATGACTATTCCACGAGGTTCTAGGCTTGATGTAAACGGTTGAAAATTCTAATTAGAAAATCAAATTTTCAATTAGAATTCTTTGAGGTTCTATGTATGTTGCATAAATACCAGTTGGCAAAATCAAATAACCCCACAAACCGCCCTACGGGCGTTTTGAAAAGCCAAACTTCTTGAAGCCGGTTTCAACCTGAAGCAAATTGAGCGCGCATGATGCAACGCATTTTAGCCGGACTTTCTGCCCTTCCTGGAGCAGATCAAGCATACATCATCTCTCGCAGGGATGGCTTGGTAGCAGCAGTTGGAAAGAGGGGTCGAGCACCTATGGTTGATCATGCCACCCAAATAGTTCAAGCAATGGACAAACTCGAGAAAGTATCGAGTGTAGGCCGAGGTCTAGAATTCTGGTCGGAAGGAAATGGAATGTATCTCCTGACTCGGTTGAGTGAAGATGCCAGTTTAGTAATATCCGGAAAGAAGGGTGGCAGAATAGCAAGGTGGCGACACGCCGTTGAATGTGATGTTGATTTGCTTAACTCAGTGATGAGGTGATGGACATGTTCGATCTACCATATGGAATGCCAGTTGATGATGAAATCGATGTTAGTGAGGGAGCAATATTGCCATTTGAAAACGGCTATGTTACAACTTATTTGGGACGTAGATCTACGGCAAGTGGTCACAGAATAATACGTGCCGGTAGAATTGTTGGCTGGATTGCTGAGCCGGCTAAAGGTAAGGTCTTGTTGTGTGGTAAAGCTGCAAAGGACCGCCTAGAGACTCTAGAAGTAGACCAACATAGATTGGTTGCAAGAGCATGGACCCAATCGGCATTGGGTTCAGTTGCAGAGGTTATTCCGGAGGCGTTCGAACACAGTGCCGACATGAGAGGCCTTCTAGGGTCTGGGGATTCATTGGAAAGATTATTGTCTAGAGATTTGTCTGCAGTGCTCGCAAATCTGATTGTTAGGCCAGAGGTAAGAGGCGGTATTGCTGTTGATTCTGGTATGTTGATTGATGATGCAGGAGATTTGCCCTCTGATGCTGATAAATTAGCAGCACAGGTTGGAGAAACATTGGCTGGAAGAAAGGCAATGGCTAGCGATCTAGGGTTAGAAGGTGCGGGCCATTGGACTCTTCACACCGGAGACGGCTCGTTACTACTTGCTGAGGCAGGAGATGTTGCTTTAGCCATCTGGACAGAAGCAGATGTAGATCATGGTAGATTAATCAGTCAAATAGCGGCAGTTATGGATGGTCAGATAGATGCAATGGGTTCTCGCGGTGAAGCCCTAATCGACGGACATGTAGTAAGAGAAGGGCGTGGTGGAACAGACGCTGTATTATCGATGCTGACTACAGCCGTAGAAGAGGGTTTGACAGGCCATTTGTCCGCTGGAAAATCCTCCAAGGCAATAAGAGTTGCATTAGTTAAAGGCGTTCCAGTAGCCATGCAAGCGCCTGATAAAACCGATGTTGTTGAGGCTGTTAACCAACTTTGTGAATCGAAAAGAGTTCTATCCTTGCATAGGTTGCCAGTCGGTACAATACTAGGGTCTGAATCAGGTAATGTGAAAGATTTCAATCTTGGAAAATTCTGTGAAGAATTATCTACAACAAGAACTCGTTCTGAACCTCGACAAGCGTTGTTGAGTCAGATGTTAATGCAGTTATACGGATTTGAAATTGGACTACAAAAGATGCGTAAAGAACGCACGAAGTTTGAATTTGCTATTTCCATAGCAACACCTTCTGAAGGTTTGACTACAATCGAAACCTCTGCTGGTATAGACGATGGTTTAAGGAGGAAATTGGAGAAATCCGAACTGAAATTATCAGACGCCAATCAAGAAATAGTCGCTCTCAAGGTAGCATTAGAATCTGCGCAAAAATCTGAAAGTGTAGCAAAGGTGAATGCCAATGAAGCTAACAAGCAGACAGCGGATGTGCAAGATAAAATTGCAGCATATAATCGTACCATTGACCAACTTCAACTAGACCTGTCTACGGCCCAAACAAATGCGGAGAATTCCGAGGCCCGTAGCGATAGATTATCTAAGAGGGTGAACGAACTAGAACACCAGTTGAGTGAGAGAGCAGTCGAGTTGGCTCGTATCCTTGGAGATAGTAAAGAGAGTGCGGAATTATCTGTGAAAATTCAAGAAATGGCAACAAAAGAAGCCGCTTTATCAAGTGATATTGATTCACACTCGACTACATTGTCAAGCATTAGGTCAAGAATTGAGGATGACCAAAGACGCCAGCGCATGATTGAGGAGCAAGTGGAAGCAACTAGAGACAAACATCGTAGAGCTCAAGGTGAATTGTCCGAATTGGAGGCAAAAATCAATGATGCGCAATTGAGTCTGAGACAAATTCAGTCTGAAGCCAAAGCAGCAAGTGAAAGAACTCAGGACGATCGAGTCCGTTTGAATGAGCAGGAAAACAGGGCGACAATGATTCAGTCTGAAATGCGAGAGTTGATGGATGAAAGGCGTCAGGTGCTCAAAGAATTAGGGGATTTAGGCGCTAGACGCGGGCAAGCAGAAGCAGAATTGTCCACCTTGCTTGACCAGGCCGAAGCTCTTGCAATCGCTCATGAAGAGGCGTTATCAGATATCAAGGAAGCAGAATTACTTCGCGCAAAATTATCAGAGGAGCCACTTGCACAAGCTTTGTTGGAAGACAGCATGCAATTTGATGGACTGGGACCGGTATTAGAGAGATTAGAACATGCAAGAACATTAGGCTATTCCGTATCTCTCCTCGACCGCGCAGTGGAAAGAGCTCTCCAGGTTATACAATCTTGCGTAGATCATGTTGCGACAACTCCTCGCCACTTATTGTCAAACGAGGTTATGTCCCTATTGGAGCGTCAGGTGCCCCAAACAGCTGGGGCTGTTAGAGGATTAGCAAGATGGTCAGTCCAGCAAAGACTTGAGCATCAACTTGGAGAAACAGTAACAAGCTTGGTTTTAGATTTAGAGAACTTATTGGAAGATTATGATCGCTCAATAACGATGTTGCGAAGGATTAGGAATGTGCTTGAACAACTCGAAAAACTTGGTGCACCTTCACAGCAGGTTCAAGCCTTATTGAGTAACACTAGAAGACCAGAATCCCTTCCTGTTTTGGCCCGTGAAACTCACGCTTTGATACAGAAGGCCCTAGACGACATTCATTTAGAGGCGGACATGCGAGACGCAGGCTCTGCTGTCAAACTTGAAGGAACAACCACCGCTCTGGAAGAATTACTTACTCAACTAGATGCAAGTGGTTTCGTAAAAGGCGAGGTCCGGGGTGCATTATGGGACTTTAAGCGAGAAGGTATTCTACCATTTGAAAGGGATACAGTTCCGGTAGGAGATAGGGCTCCAGTAGACGATATTACACTTGAGAAGATGAAGGGAGAACTGATAGATGAGGAAACTGCGGTAACGGTAAAAGTTAGTGAAATAACCGAAGAGTGGGAAGCACTATCTACCCCTAAAGAAGAATTAATCGAGACCATAATCGAGGAACCAGCAACATTCTCTCATGATGATGAGAGAGCAAATCTTGAGGAAGAATTAGCCAGGTTAGACGCAAAATGGGCAAGACGTACAGATCCGATTGAAGTGGGAACTGTTACAGACTCAGCTTTAGACGAATTAGAGCAATCTCTTGATGGAATAGACCTCTGAGGTGAAAGCATGAACTCGCTGTATCCTCTTTGGATAGAGAAATTGGTTTTCATTGCGTTAATTTCCCTTGGAGTATTTTTTGGGATTATTTTGAAATCTCACTTAGATGGGCCAATGCTAATATTTTCATGGATTTGTGGTATTCCATTGATTGTTCTTGTGATGACAGAGGGTCTAGGAAGAGCCATTCAATCGGCGCTTTCAAAGTAATTATTCCCTTGTGGAAAATGTAGATTCAATCAATCCCCATACTCTTTGCCATGGGACAACGAATCTCAGAAGCGCCATTATTCCAAGGAATAGCAGAGCAGATATAACCAGGCCATATGTTAAGGTTAACTCAATCGATTCTCCCACTTGAGACGCCCATTGAGACCCGGTTACACCACCTACCCAATCTAGAAGTATTGAATGGAAACCTAAGGCGATTGTTGTGGTTACAACTGTTAGAGATAGGAATACAGCAGTATGTCTGATATGTCCGTTCAACAGATTATCCATCTGTGCGACATATTCGGGGTCTCTCTTGCATGATTCAGGTAGACGATAAGCGTACTCAAGTTGGCGAATTACACCAAATGCTGACTCTTGGAACACCATCATTAGACAAGCAATAAGGATGAGTGAAAGTTGTTCTGAGGTAACAAGACCGAACACCGTCGGTTCTGAAACTATGATCTCCAATGTAGTCAATTGAGAGCCATAACTGCCAAGTTGTGAACGGATTAGTGGGAATGTAAGTATTGCGTGAATTCCTAAAAATAACAGGGTGAAACCTATTGACCAAGCGACTCCTCTTCTTGATAGTCCCCAAATACCTCTCGTTCCAGTAATTATAGGAAGTAAGTAAAATGTCAATATGATCAATGATAGCATCATCAATAATGGCCATTCAAGAGTTCGCAAAACATCATTTTCCGGAGCACTCCAACCATCCCCAATTATTTGCCAAGCGTAACCTAGAGTGAATCTACCTGCTAATATCACAATCAATGAGATAATGAATCCTAACTTGACTCTTTGTTGGAATTTTGGCGTTTGGAATGCGAGTAAAGCCATAGCACCGCCAAGACCTAAACCTAGGCCCATAGGAACATAGAATCTGGCTAATCCATCATTGCCGCCACCAGTTAGCCAGTCTGCAAGAGGTAATTCAGTTCCTATTCCTGATTCCAGAGTATCGAATAGCTGTGTGTGATCAATACTACCTACAACATAGGTTGATACTACCTCAAGATACATCCAAACAAGTGCGAGAGTTGCTAATACCTGAAGTGTTACAATCTGCCATTGCATACGCAATTGGCGTAGGTGTAGCGATCTTGCCCCCTCTCCTTGTGGTGTAACTTCTCCTGCCATGCTATCACCTCAGAAACCTCTTACCTGCAATAGGGCCTGTGAAAGGTCCATATCCGGCATCCAATCAATCACTTGGCTTCCAAATCCAGCCAATGAAGTAAGCCTATTCTGTCTTTCCAGTTTGAGAACTTCATACGACATTCTAGGAATTCTACTTACCAATCTTTCGAAATCTATCGACGATGGTGAAAGAACAGTTACTTCGTGACCTCGACCAACCAAATCTCTGACAGCAGATGGTACGGTACCATCACCTTCGCAAGAGGATATAATGAATACTGGACTACCTCTACTAAATCTGGCTGCAAGGCTGTTTGTTACAGCTTGCAACGGCATTGTGCCTCTCGGTGCCACACCAGCTAGCGATGATAGGATTTTGAAATGCTGCTTGTCTCCGGTATCAGGTGGTA
>PAYR01000018.1 GCA_002715345.1 Flavobacteriales bacterium
CTGGTTTCAATGTAATAGTATTCGACTTACGGGATCATGGTGAATCGTCAATAGATGATAATCGAGTTTCTGGTGGACAGGATGAATGGGTGGATGTGATTGCAGTATTTGATTGGTTAATCGATGAACAAGGTGCTGACTCTGACAAGATTGGTATCTATGGTAATTCAATGGGTGCAGGAACTGCCGCCATAGCGTTTACATTAGATGATAGGCTCCAATCTGTTTGGTTGGAATCAGGGTATTCTGACATGGGAGATATCGTTGTCGAGGAATTAGAATTTCAAGGCTATCCAACATTCCTAGGGGGTGCAGGAATTTTTGCTGGCAAGATTATAGCTGGGCAGAATCTAATCGAGCACTACCCGCTGGATGCGGCCACAGAAATTGGAGACAGACACATGTACATTGTTCATGGCAATCAGGACAAAAGAGTTCGAGTTCATCATGGCGAAAAAATGTGTGATGAGGCTTTAAGCCACGGAGATGAAAGCAAAATCACTTGCTGGTTTGAAGATTCCACAATAAGATATGATGTTGGAAGAGGAATGGAAAGTGATGAACATCAAACCCTAATGTTGACAAATTCTGATGAGTATAAAACTCGAATAATTGGATTTTTCACAGATTCTTTGATGTAAACAGATTCAAACACGCGAAGTTGGAGGGTTGTACATGGCGAATGGTAGGTTGACCTTGGTTGGCGAATCGGACAAGCGTCCGGCCCGCATCCACCATTTAGTCAAGGCTCCTGCAAATACTCCGTGGGCTCAGGAAAAAAAGAACTCCTGGGATGCGAAATTTCCAGCAACGGTATACTATACTCCAGAAACACTAGCGGACGGCACTCCTACAACCGCACTAACAGTAATTCTTCGCACCAAGGGGTGCCATTGGTGGTGGTCAAGCGGTTGCACATTTTGCGGTTATTTTAACGACACAAGAGATGATGTTACAAGTGAGGATTTACATGCTCAATGGGAAAAGTCATTAGCAAAATTCGATGATTTTGATTCTATGGGAATGGTGAAGGTTTACACTTCAGGTAGTCTACTTGAGGATAGAGAAATCCCTCTTGATTTTCAGGAAAGAGTCCTCAGAGATTGTCATGAAATGGGTAAGGAATTAGTTGTTGAAAGTAGGACTGAACAATTAAGTTATGAAAAATTAGAATGGGCTACAAAGATTAATCCTAAATTCTCAGTCGCAATAGGGCTAGAGGCCTATGATGATGAGGTTTTAAGATTCCATATAAACAAAGGATTCAGTGTAAGAAGTTGGGACAAAGCGGTTGAAAATCTAAGCAAGTTCGATTTAAGAATCAAGACATATCTGATGTTTAAGCCACCTTTCATGAGTGAAGGCGACGCATTATCTCACGGTGCAAAGTGGATAAGAGATGTCGCAGAAAGGAGCGATGAAATTAGCGTTAACCCTATGAATATACAAAAAGGGACGGTGATCGATAGACTGTTTAGAGCCAATGAATATCGACCACCCTGGCTTTGGTCATTAGTTCAGCTGATTCATGATGTGCATTATGACATACATCCTACAAATTCCGGTAACGGCTCAGAAGATCAAGTCAGTAGGCTGATTATTCACCCGACAGCAGGAGGCAAGGTTCGGGGCGCTCACAATTGTGGAACATGTGATGAAGAAGTAGTAGCCGCAATTGAGCGTTATTCTGTAAGCGGAGATATCCATGAATTGGATGGATTGGATTGTGATTGTAAGAAGGTCTGGCGAAGTGAAATTGAATTGGATAGGAGCATGCCCATACCGCTTGGTTCTGGTAAAAATCGCAGGGGTAATGCTTTCCTATATCTTCGCTCACCATAATGATTCAGTGGTCAATATTTATCACTGCAATATAACTGGCTCAAATGACCCCTACGGGGTCAAGGTGATAAAATGGCGAATAGCACCGTACTACCAGATGTATCTGAAGGAGTAGCAGAGCCCTCCGCATCAAGGATAATTCTAGTCTTAATGACAATAGGCTTAGTTGGGCTAATCGCAATGTTTAGCAATATTTTTGGGTGGGATAATGTACCTGTAATTGGCGAGATAGTCCCCTTAATGGACAACCTTGGTGGTTCAGGGATTTGGTACTATTTGATTGGAATAATGATCGGCTGTGGAATGATAATAGCAAATTTGGTCGGAGGAGTCCTTTCAGACTAAGGAGGAATTACAGTGTCTGAGGCATTTACAACATCTGGTTTGATCATAGTATCACTTCTTCTTTTCACATATTATGTGCAAAAAGGGTTTGGAGGTATGAGTGTACCTCTCCGTCAATTTGGCATGTTTTTATTGACAAAGGCAGCGGGGCCCGCTGCAGACTTATTTCAAGAAAGAGAGGGAAGTGGCGCTAAGACTTGGATGCAAACCGGAGTATTTTGGTTGGTCTTGGCATCCGTAGGCGGATTTTTATCTGCCTGGCACAAGTATGATGCCTCAGCTTTGGATTCTCTTTCCAACATAGGATGGGGGTACGACGATGGTAGTGCATTGATGTACTTCAATGAGGTTGCCATGTCAACAGCAATTTTCGCTATTCTTATTGGAGGAATTTTGGTAGCACATACTAGAACAACTGGTGCAAAGTTAGCGAGTGAGGCAAACGCAAGTATGATCGCAATGGCTTGGACTGCTCAAGTTCTGGTAGGTCTCGTTCTTTGCGTGCTTGATTATTGGGAGTGGTTGGAGTATGGTGCAAGAGAGGCAGCGCTGTACGGGTTGGTTTCTGCTATGCTTGTTCTAAGCCTACTCGTGAACTCTCTAATTACATTAGGCGACCGTGGTAATTCTCCAATATCCGTTCCTTCTTGGTTTTTGATATTGGCACTATTCGTACTCATTTTCAGTCGAATTGCTCTCGCTCTAGGGGAGCTACTTGGTTGGACAGGTACAGTTTGGGTTGCAGATGCAATAGCATCTGGATGGGTTCTTCTTGCGTTGATGTTCGGAGTTGGTTACCATGTGTTATCTCATGTGACCGGTCAACCAATATGGTCAGGAAGTCTAACTAAAGCCTCAATGTTCCTACTATTTGTTACAGTACCACCATTTTTCCTAGCTGAATCAAATAACGCAGATAATTTGGCACATTCAGTGGGAGCGATTTTAGTTACAATGGGCTTGATGCCAATTCTAGCAGCTTCTGCAAATATGCTTGCGACAATTCGTGGTAATGCGAGTGCTGTTGTGGACAGTCCTGGTGCAACAGCAGCAGCTGGTGCAGCAATTTTACTCCCTATTTTTGCAATTCTTGGTTACTTTACAGGATTAAATGTGATGGTCGGTGATGGCAGTTTAGCAAATGTTGCACAAACTGTTAACTCATCTTATCTCTATGTAATCGGCGGATTATTTGCACTAGCAGCATTATTCCATTCTTACCCCCTTGCCGCTGGGAAGTCTCTTACAGGTTCCGCTAGTGGTGCTACATGGATGGTCATTGGCGGAGGATTATTTTCGACCGTTCTTTTCCTGATGGGAGAGTGGTCAGAAAATGCTCTAGTCGAAGCAGAGGTTGAAGATATGTCCAGCATCTCAGGATTTGCGCTAACTGGAGCATTTGCATTCTACGGTGTTGTAATTGGATTCATCCTCGCGGCAAATAGTGTAGTTAAGACATTACTATTTGGTAATGTGAAAGTCTCAGATACAGGAGCAACAAGCGATATTTCTACTTACAATCTAGTGGAAGGTTCTACCTCCATCAGAGCCTTATTTGGGCGAGGTGTTGGAATTGATACAACCTTGATTATTGGAGAATCCGAGGAAGAAGGTGTGGGTGGGGCATCTATCATTGAGGTCTCATCAGATCTTCATAATGATGAAGTGGAAGAGGCCCCTGAAGAATTTGACAAAGATCTGGTTACATTGACCGAGTGGCTTTGCGGTAGAGGAACTACTACCGCACAGTTCTTTTCATGGGCAGATGTTGATAACTCCGGTGAAATTGATATGTTTGAATTTGCGAATGCGCTGCGTGTTGCAGACATAGCAGACTTACCTCCTTGGGATATTGAAGAATTAGTCAAAGTAATGGACATAAACTCAGATGGAAGAATCAATCTACCTGAGCTTGATATTGCGCTATTAAAGATTAGAAATGCTTTGGAAATTGAATTTGTTCCATATGTAGAGGAGACAGATGTCGAAGAGGAAAATGCTGAAGAAGCCTTGGATGAAGAACTCGTCGAATCTGAAGAAACCGATGACGAGCCTGTGGAATCTGAAGATGAAGGAACGGCAGAGAAAACGGAAGTTTCTCACTCGGAAGCTGAATTAAAGAGGATGAAAAAGGCCGAATTGGTTGAAATTGCAGAATCTATGGGATTAGATACCGATGGAACAAAAGCAGTTCTCATCGATAGAATAACCAAGGCGTGATGCAATGCGCATCGGTTTGGTGGGTAAACCAAATGTTGGCAAATCAACATTTTTTAGCGCGGCAACATTAGCCAAAGTCGATATTGCAAATTATCCGTTTTGTACAATAGAGGCTAATGTTGGAGTGGCTTTCATTGCTGCTGCTAAACCTTGCCCCTGCAAGGATTTACGGGCTCGTTTAGAAAAAGATGGAAGGCTAGAGCCCATTGATGATAAAGATCCTAGAAAAGGTAGTATTTGTGAGCCTAGAACCGGGAGCTGTGTTGGCTTTGTACGACTAGTCCCAACATTCTTGGTAGATGTTGCAGGTTTGGTTCCCGGCGCTGCGGATGGCCGAGGGAGAGGTAATGCATTTCTTTCTGATCTTGCAAATTGTGATGCCTTAATACAGGTCGTGGATGCGGCGGGATCAACAGACATAGAGGGCAACCCAATTGCAGCCGTTGATGATGTCGAATCATCTCTGAAGGAAGAGACCTCNTTTCTGACCGAGGAATTAGATTCGTGGATATANGGTATNCTTGATGACGGTTGGTCTAGAGGCTCCCGCAGGGTTCANGCAGAGGGCGATAAAGGATTGACGATATTTTTACACGAGAGATTCACAGGGTTGGGAGCCACAATGCCACATGTTTTGCAGGCTTTAGACGAATTCAGAAATGAATGGGGCGACCTGGATACACCATGGATGTGGTCTGAAGAGAAAATAAGGTCGCTATCATCTCAAATAAGGCGTCAGTTATTTCCAATCCATATTGCTGCTAACAAAGCAGATTCAGCTAAAGGTACACCTTGGAATGCAATAGATGCTAACGGGGTAATTCAACCAACAATGGCAGATATGGAATTGGCGTTGCGTAGAGCAGACTCAGGCGGCATGATTAATTACACAGCAGGTGGTGAATCATTCGAGATTATTGATGAATCGAAATTAAATCAGGCCCAAATCAACGCTTTGTCTTCTATGAAAGACAAACTATCACAGGCAGGGGGTACGGGAATTACAGAACTAATTAGCCGAGTTTTATTTGATGCATTAGATCACATAGTTGTGTATCCTGTAGCAGATGAGAATGCATGGAAAGATGGCGATGGCAGAGTCTTGCCCGATGCATTTGTGGTTCCCAATAATATAGAAGCAAAGCAGTTAGCATACAAAGTTCACAGTGACCTCGGAGACGGTTTCATCAGAGCGGTGGATGGTCGTAGTCGAAGGATTGTTGGTGCTGAACATGAATGTGGAGATGGAGAAGTTATCAAAATCCACGCAAAAACATAGGTTTTGTGTTGATATAATAATAATTGAAAACCATTCAATTAATAGTTTTCTTTAAATTGTTATTACAGGCCGCCGGCCTCATGACACAGGATACAACCACTCCTTCGGAAGCCAAAAATGAGGGCATATATGACGCGATAATAATTGGAGCAGGCGCCGCAGGAGTAGGTGTAGCGATTGCATTGACACACGCAGGTGTGGAGAATTACTTATTGGTAGATCGTGATCATGTTGGTTCATCTTTTGAATCATGGCCTGCCGAAACTAGATTCATCACGCCATCTTTCCCAAGCAACTCAATTGGAATGCTTGATTTGAATTCCATAGCTATTGGTGTGTCTCCAGCATACAGCATGCGAGTAGAGCACCCGACAGGCCAAGAATACGCAAAACATCTGCAAAGTTTGGCTGAATTTTTTGAACTCCCAATTATGGAAAATACCAACATAACAAGTATAGAAAAAGAAGGAGAAAAATTCTTGTTGAAAACAGAAAACTCAACTCTTGTTGCAAAAAATGTTGTGTGGGCAGGAGGAGAATACCAATATCCATCTCAGGGAGGATTCATCGGCAGTGATTTATGCCTTCACAATTCACTTGTTGAGAAATATGGTGATTTGCCAGGCGATGATTATCTAATCATTGGCGGTTATGAGAGTGGAATTGATGCAGCTTACCACCTAGCGAAGAAAGGCAAGAAAGTGAAAGTTTTTGATGCAAATTGCCCTTGGGGTGATGAAAGTTCAGACCCGAGCATATCTCTATCGACATTTTCCTATGAGAGGATTCTAGATCCAATGTTTGAAGAGAATGTTGAACTGTTCGGAGAAACCAAAATTTATTCAGTTACTCACAAAGATGGTGTTTATGAAATAACAACAGAAGAAGGAGAAAAATACCGAACAAAAGAGCGTCCATTACTTGCTACTGGATTCTCTGGAGGTCACAAGTTCGTCTCTCATCTATTCGAGGAAAGGCCAGACGGCTTCCTCTCATTGACTGAGCAGGATGAATCAACCATCACCTCCGGCATGTACCTTTGCGGCCCATCTCTTCGTCACGACGGGCATATTTTCTGCTTTATTTTCAAATATAGGCAGAGGTTCGGTATAGTTGCAGAAGCAATAGCGTCATCATCGGATATTCCAACTGAGGAATTCGTCGCGGCGTACAAATCATGGGGAATGTATCTTGATGATCTCTCTTGCTGCGGCCAGGAGTGTTTGACTTGTTAAACCTAGAAAAAATGATGAATTTTGAATGGCTTGGTCAAACACTAGCTAGTCTTTGTTGGATAGTCAGCGTATTTGTTTATGGCTATGCAAATGGTGATACTCTGGAAATGTCAACAGGGGACTGGCTACAACTAGCCGCAGCATCATGTTGGATGATATCAAATATTGCATCAGCAATCGATTTTGATAGGAATGCAAATTGAAGAATTAAAATTAGTCTTCTCTAATCGCTTCTACATCTATCATCGGAGTGTAAGGAAGCATCATTTCTTCTCCACCAGAACTAGGTTTCACCGACTCTAAAATTCCATTTGCAACATACAGGCTAGGTCCAGTATCAAGCATGAACATCATTCCCAGTTTATCTCTAGATGTAGCTGGTGTTCGGTTACTTGGGTCGTTTGCACAAACTCCTGTACAACCATCTGCGATTGCGATAAATACCCTTCCTTCACGATCGATATGCAAGTCATTGAAATCAAGTAGGTTTCTATTTGAACCACCTTGATCACTTCGGCAATCGCCACTGTTAAGGCATATTGCACCAACTTGGACAGGGTCTGTGGTAAGTCTTCTTGTGTGGAATACTGGCTCTTCGTCTAGCGCGTTAAGGCTAAAAGTGACATAAAGATGGTAGTGTACTTCATTTGGAGCATAATGGCCATTTCCATCCCATGGATTTCCATCAAGGTCAGGTTCTCCAAGCAAAGAAGCGTTTTCGCTTCCTAGATATGTCACAGCAAATCTACCAGGGTCTCCAGCATCAGTTTGAGGGAAGGCAGTTGAGATAACCTCTGCAGGACTTACTCTGAGGCTTTCCTGCTCCCATGTCTCTCCAGAATCTATACTTCTAGCGAGATAAATACCTTCATCAGCTCCAGTCCACAGGTGATACGCGTTAGACTCTGTATCAGTTGAAACTTCGGAATTCTTTCTAGGGTTGGGTGTGCCAGCATCCTCACCCATCGTTCTTTGGAACCAAGTAAACCCATTATCCTTGGATACAATTACTGTTGGAGTAGCAACTCTGGGTGTTACATAAACAGTTCCATCGGGGGCAGTAGAAATAGCACCATGTAATCCACCATTGGTAGTTGCTAATCCGACAATCAGGCCACCGGTGTCAAATGTTGCACCTCCATCGAAACTAGTGAAACAAAATATACCTGCGATTTTATTGTAACAATAGTATACAGCGGTCTCATAGACGGGTCCGCTAGTAAATTGGCCAATTAACCCATAACCAGAGCTTGTCCAAGGTCCAGTTGCTAGTTTGATGTGGTCGTTGAGGGGAGTAGTTCCTGAATCGTGAGGATTGCCCAACCAAGTTTCCCCATCGTCATCACTCCAGCAAATCCAAGAGGTTTCCAAGCCAATCATTTGTACCCCAAACACTCTGTCAGTTATTGGGTCGACCCAGCCGTATGGGTCGCTTGTTGTAGGAGAACACATAACAGGATCTTGTTTTGCTTCCCAAGTTTCTCCATAATCACAAGACCTCATTACCTTCTCAAATGCAATGAAGAATATACATCCAGTAGAGGTAATTCCAATACTTGGTTCTGCGGCATCTTCACCGACACTGCTTGCAAAAAAGGACATGTCGATCGGCTCAATGTCAATTGCCGACCCAGTAGAATCGGTAACGAAAATAGTAGAATCTTCAATTCCAAGGTCCATGTCAATTTCAATAAGTTCATCGTTATCCTTGTTTAATATCGAGTAGAGTATTGTCGAGGACAGTAATAACAAGACCAAAAATAATGCCACTGCTTGAGTTCTGGTTAGAGGGCCGAACATCCCAACCGGTTTTCCAATCAGGATTGTTGAGTCTTCATCAACCAGTTCAGCGTCCTGAATTTCTTCACTAGGCATCCCTATCACCTGATTTTTGCTTAGTGTCCCTTTGGTCTTTCATATTCGGGAGTTAGCCTTGCCATTACAGCCATGTGCTTTGAAGAGAAAAACAACATGTAAACAGGAACAATTAGGGTAAAAATACCTAGTAAAATCAAAGTGTATAGCCCCCACGGATCTACTTCATTCAGGAAAACAATCCAAGCAATCCAAAGAACGGACAGCCACATCAGTGGCGACCAACGGCGCGCTACTGCAGAAAATCTAGCATTAGCGGTTGATTTGTCGTATAGAGAAGCGGCTTCTTCTTCTGAGACCAATCCCTTTTCTACCCCACAGCGTACGCAAACTTGTGCTCTAGGTCCGTTACCGTGAATAAATTGGTCACGGTTGTAGACGCTGAAGCAAAGGCGGCAGGTCGGCATGTTTCTGTCCAGGTATAATCTACACTTCAAGAATGCGCTATCCTTCGCAGGAATTCAGCAAGGACTTCCATCCCTCCCTCTGAACCAATCGATTCGGGATGGAATTGAACGCCGTATGTATTCCCCTCCCTTATCTCCATAGGCAGAGTTCCAGTTTCATCGCTAGATGTAACAGAAATATTGCCCGTACCAGAGAGAACAAGCGAGTTGTATCTCGTCATGATATGTTTCCCTGTGCGAAGCAATCCTTGGCCATTTGCGATTACAGTTGACGGAACACCATGTACGGGACCCAGCGGGCTTTCAACAAGTTCCATTCCTCTTGTTAACCCAATGGCTTGGTGACCAAGGCAGATTCCTAAAACGGGCAATTTAAGTGTTGCAGCGTGCATTGACAGTGGAGATATTTCAGGTCGCCCAGGCCCAGGGCCAATCACGACTCCATCGTGCTGGAAATCGACAATTTTTCCACGACCGTCGAAAATATCAACTTCGCAACCCATTGTGCGCAGTGCATTTACAATATTTTGCGAGAAAGAATCAAGATTATCAATAAATGCAATTTTAAGATTGAATTTTTCATTTATGTCAAATGGCTGTTGTTCAAGATAAAGAGGATAAATACCCAATTTCCCTCTTGCAATAGGTCTGGTTTCAGGGCTGAGCCATCCACATGCCCTCCTAAGTGCAGCGGCCTTCCATATTGCTTCAGCAACCTCAGAATCTGGGTTGCTGTCGATTGTTATACCCCCGCCTGCTACAACAGTTCCTTTCCACCCATCAGGCGTATATTCGGCTTCCAATGTTCTAATCATAATGTTCCATGTAGAGTCTCCAGAATGTAGGTCTATCCACCCCATAGATCCGGTCCAAAAAGATCGAGGCCTTTTTTCCAATTCATCTATCGCAGCACATGCAACCGTTTTTGGACATCCGGAAATACTGCCACCTGGAAACAGGGCTTGCAAGGCGTCAATTCCATCTTTTTCTTCATCTAAAATTCCACTTACCTGTGAGACTAAATGTTGCACATTTGCATAAGATTCGACATTAAATCGAGATTGATGGACACTTCCTGCTTTGGACACAATACCCAAATCATTTCTTTCAAGGTCTACAAGCATCCTGTGCTCAGCCCTCTCTTTTTTGTCGTGAACCAAATCTCTTCTCAGTAGGGTTTCCTGATCTGAGTCAGCCCCTCTCGGTCTTGTTCCTTTTATTGGAGCAGTCATGACCACACCTTCTTTGGTTTCCAATAGAATCTCAGGTGACGAGGATGCTAGTGCAATACCAAGGTCAGCAGCCTCAATATATCCGCTGAACGGAGCTGGATTGTTAATTGCTAATCTGTGGAAAATACGAGCGGGGTCTTCTGGTAATGGTCCTTCCCATGTTCGACCAAAGTTTAGTTGGTAAAGTTCTCCAGCAGTTATTGCTTTTTTTATTTGAGTGATGATTTTTGAATGCTCATAGTCTGTGTGGGATGAAATTTCACCTTCGGTTTTCAGAGGCTCGGGTAATTTTGGAAAAACCACTTCATTTTCTATCCATTCATCAACTAACCAGAGTATCGCAAGGATTTCACCTTCTTTTGGTGGATGCTGAAGCCGAATCGGCTGCGTCCATTGAACAAGGTCATACGAAAGGGCGCCTGCCCACACAGAACCAACAGGGGTTTGTGATTTCAAAGACCTGAGCATTTCCTCAATCGATTTCGCACTTATCAATCCAGTAACTTGCCAACCATTCTGGGTCAAAGATTGCAAGCTTCCATGCATCGGGTTATTATCAATTTCAACAATGGTTTCTCCATTGAGTGGCGAGTGGTTAATTTGAGGTGAGGTTTTGGGTTGTGTAATTACTAATCGTTTTGTCATTCCTTTTGCAAACATAGTCTTTCTAGCAAGATGAGAAATTGGTCCACCAGACAGAAGTAGAATTCTGTCTTCTCCTTTTGCTGCAAGGAGCTTATCTATCATCTCCAATCGTCCCCCAAGGCTTTAATGCAAATTTGCTGTAATTTATTAGTACCGTCCCCAATATTTACATCGTCAAGAACAGTTAATTTGGCGGCTCCCATGCCACTTCCTAAAAGTACGAATTCTTTTGCTCTAGCCACCAATCTCTCGTTTAGGCGCCCTTCACTAATTACAAATCCGGCGGCCTCAATTTGCGGTCTACAGACATTAAATGTCACAGATTCCACTCCACCAAACTCTGGCCCACTAATCCATACAACACCATCTTCATCCAAGACTAAAGGCATAACTCTGTCGCCATCAACTATGCAATAATCATGAACCAACAATGCGACATCTGCACCTTTATCAAAGGCATATTCTGTAATTTTACGATATGCCTCCCAATCTCCGTGCTTAGTTCCAGTAACTTTCCTTGTCCAGCGTGGAGCAGGTACAGTTACTCCTTCGGCGTCCATGTGTATTTCTTGATAAAACGGTACAGAATTGAATTCAACTCCTGCATCATCAATTTGGATGCGAATAAGACCATCAAGTCCAGCAGGTATATCAAATTCAGGTATTGAGATTCCTAAAATTTCTGCATGCCGAGAAAGTCGAGCAATGTGTAGATCTAAGTGAAATAAAACTCCCTCTCTAGCTCTTACAGTAGTAAAAACTGCACTTTTTGGCCCATTTTTCATGTCATCACAACAGGTCATCTAAGAAGGAGGTGTCTAATCCTGATTGAGGTTGTTGGGGTTGTGACCACCTTTGAGGTTGTATTTGTTCCGAGGGCTCGGGCTGCTGAATTCTTTCTGCTGCAGCATATATGTCATTTTGCCGAGCAGGCTGAATTGCCGCTGGGGCTTTTACAGGCGGGGATGCTTGGCCTCCAAAAGTACCAACATCATCCCATCCCGACCTTGCTTCAATACCCCATGTTGCTTCTTGCAATTCCCATTCCTTACTCCTAGTTGGTTTGCCACCTCTTCCACGGAGAACCAAAATAAGCAAGAATAAGGAGATTAAAGCCATCCCAGCTATGATTAAATTGTCTGTAGTCAATAACTTTCCAAGGTCGGTCGTATCCCCATCTCCTTCTGAATCCTTATCGCCAGATTCTTTTGTTGATCCAAGAGGATCAATCTTTTCAGAATCGATTATTCTGCGGTTATTTAGATCATCCTTCGCGGATATTCCTACCCACCATTCTTGATCAGTACTTAATTCAGAGAAAATCTCTGGGGTAATAAGGAAAGAGTTGGTAGCACTTACAGTTCCTAGGTTGGTAGCAGATGCAACATTTTCGAATTCATTTTCTGAGATGTATACAACATAACTACGGACATTTGGATCACTTGCGTGGTCCCATGAAACTAAGATATTATCCTCATCCCATTCCAGTGTAACGCCTTCGATATCGGGTAGATAAGCTCCAACATCATCAATATCGTCATCGATAGCGACTGCTGTTGAGGTTCCTAAATTGTCCAAATGAGCATTACCAGACCAATCGACTGGAACTACGGCAACAGTTACAGGAGTATTTGGGACTACTAGTACATCAAATGCAAGAATTTCAACGGTGAGTGGAAGAGTTGGAGATCTGTCCAAGGTTGCAATCGGTGTTTTGACGATACCATTCTCGCCAACTGATGTGAAGGGGAAAGCTGCTGCGTATACTTCATAGTATGCAACATCACTATC
Organism: Flavobacteriales bacterium; assembly: GCA_002715345.1. Lineage (GTDB taxonomy): Bacteria > Bacteroidota > Bacteroidia > Flavobacteriales > UBA7312 > UBA7312. Next base: position 12,872 of record PAYR01000018.1, read on the forward strand.
TTTACTTAACTCAAATTCAAGCATTACAGCCGTTCCATCATCGCCTGCTCTATCATAAAGATTCAGGTCTNCNAATCTTTCAGGGGGTNTNGTGTCTGCGAGGTTATCAATTGGTGTAACTGNTGCAGTATTCAGATTGTCCAGATGAACATTGCCTTTGATATCGTGCACAGTTATGGCGACAAATAATGGGACATCAGGCTTTATCTGCGATGGGAGTGATGTTTCAAGTCCGTCTCCACCATAAAGTGCTGTGTTAAGCGTGAGTTCAATAGGGCTTTTCTCTGTGTTAATCCATTGCTTGTCCATTACAATACAGCCACAAATTCCCGGTTCTGTACCTGCACTATTCCAGAAAGAGGAGAGGTCGCTGAGAGGGTATTCGGAAGTCCAGATCACATAATAATCGAAATCATCAACTTCTGATGGTGCCCAGGAAATGTCTATCGCGGTACCGTCATCATCAGGATGGTCCCACGCATTCAATTCACTGATTCTCTCTGGCTCCAATGATCCATCTGGATTGTTGAAATATGGAGTCACTTCTAATATGGTAACATCTCCAGTATCTCCATTCAACCATTTGTCGAAGGCGACTGCACCGATCCAATACGGTTGGCCGTCTACAAGTCTGTCTTCTCCGATTGAATCAATTATAGTCATATTTGTTTGGCAATCTGGAACTATCGTCGCAACTTGGAAATCGTCAACATTTGAGGGTTGGAAGGAACCTCCTTCGATGTTTACAGGCATCATATAAACTGCAACATAAGCGCAATCATTAGCTACAGAATTCTCCCAACCAATCTGAACGCGTCCACCATCGTCATTCGGTACATCTTCAGCCCAAACACCGTTTAATTTTGGAGGTGGAACTCCATCATCGATTCCGCCGGTAGGAACGATAGGACCGATTACGGTTGCATTTACCAAATCTTCTTGACCTGCATTATCAACACATGTAAATGCTAACCAATGTGGCTTACCTGCTTCTAGGGACATCATGCTAGAATTACCGATCTGCGGTAAGAATTCTGTATGCACAGTCATTCCAAGAGCATCTGAAATCTCCGTTGTTGATGCGTAAACTTTCGTGCTAGCCAAGTCTAAGGCCTCACAACGAGCCCACTCTGCAAACACATCACCATCAACTGCTACAATATTTCCTCCTGACACAGCGGTCGCCCATTTGGGCGGTACTGGAATTTCATCGGTTGGCGTTGCAGGTCCGAACGGTGCAGATGGAGTGCCAAATCTGCCGTCGTTATACTCAACCACGACAACGGCCCAATATTCGACACCATCTTGCAATGGTTGACCATCGATAGTAGAGACTTCTGTTTGTAGCCTTGAGTGAAGGCTAACAGAAGCATCGGCTGAGCGGGGTTGTAAGTCAATAGCAGAAGGTTGGGAAGACCATGGTCCTTCATTCAAATAGACCAGATATCTCGCAAAATCCTCATCATGGACAAGAGTCCAATTTGCAAGTAATGTTTGCCCTCCATCATCAGGCCTATCCCATAGGGAAATGCCTTCAACTGGGGTTTCCGTTCTAAACCAATCATATGCTAATTTAACCCACATACTGCCATTTGAAGGAGATGTTACGCTCAGAGTAACATGTCTAGTGCCGTTGAGGAGAATTCCGTTATCAATAGCGTATTGCATGTTTGAAAGGAAGGTGGGATCATTTGAAAGATTGATAGTTGCATTCCATTTTAGTTCAGTCAATTTAGCCCAAGTAGCAGCTCCTGAAACAGGTGATGAAAATGTAAGAGGAGCGGTTTGCATTAAGATTCCATGTGGCCCAGAGGTACCGTCTTGCGGAAGAGTAACACTGTTAGAAGCATTAACTAATTGGGTTTGCATTCCAGGGTGGGTGAAGTTCGTAATGTCTTGGAATTGTAATTTGAAACCAACAGATAGTGGGTTTGCTTTTCTCATAGACATGCCTGGCATTTCTTCTCCAGAGTTTAGATCCCATAATCTCAATCCATCCGATGTTGAGATGGCAACATAGGAGTTGGTAACAACACTTCCTCCGCTTGATTCAGTTGTACCAAATCTATCGGTTATTGTTCCACCATTAACCCCGGCCTGAATAACCGTTGCTCCATTTTCTCCAATTGCAATCAGGTATGAGCCGTCAGATCGCATACTGTAGACTGGCCAGTCTTGCATGCTGAATACATTTGACCCTGAAACAAAGTCTCCGGAGTTTCTAACCCAGTGTATGAGAGGGCCAACATCTGTTGCTATGTGTATTCCCCAAATATCTGCAGTCACTGCAGTAACAGTGTTTGAGGGTAACTGGTCAAATTGATGTAAATCAGTCACTGTTTGTGTTCCTGAGTCAAATTGAGTGATTCCTGGCCTATCTGTGCCTTTTCCATCGTGAGATATGAATAGACTGTTTTGGGTAGTTGTTACTCCTGAGGCGTCTGTAGATATGGTAGTTGCACCAAATAATCCCCATGTAGAGGTGCCCATCAAGCCATTTGTTTTCCCATAATTGGTTACACTCATTGCCACTGGATCAAACTGTGAAATTCCATTAGGGGTTGCCATCCAAATCTTTCCATCAAATTCTATGATATCTTGCACGAAGGAAATTGGAAGCCCGTCCAATGCTGTCCATGCAGTTTCCCAGTTATTTCCGGTAGCATTCCATCTAGCAACACCATTGTTTGTAGCGACATAAATCATTTCTGAAACAATATTTCCTTGATTGTCGATTTCTGTTTGTGTAAGGAATGAGTTGATGTTGTTGGATGGCAATCCTGCCAACAAACGACCAGCAGTGTAACTGTTGGTTGTAGTATTAAACACCTGAATACCTGCTGAAGTGGTTCCAGAACCTTGTAAGCCGATATACAAATCATCCCCTACGAGTTTTAACCCATCTTGGAAGTTATGAATTCCAGTTGGTAGCGGTTGTAAGGTGCCAGTTAGAGTGTCAAGTAGCCGTAATCCTCTGTTATTACTCGCAAGGTATAGGTCGGTTCCGACTATTTCAATATCGGTAACAGCGGCATTTGCAGGTATTGTCCAACCCTTCTCCCATTGGACAGAGCCGTTTGACAATTTAACCCCCTGAAGTACACCAGAGCCTGTGCTTTGCCAGGAAGAGGATGCAACCCATATGTGGGTCTGGTTGCCAGCTATGGATGTCACTTGTCCACTTACCAAATTTGGTAGGGCGTGAATTGTATTTTGGCCAGTCTGGCCTAGAGTATCCACGTGAGAATATCCTGAAGTGCCACCTGCTTGTCCTATGAGCCATTGTGTCCCTAACCAGTCGATAGAAGAGACTGGAGATCCAGTTGATATGATTCCTGCATTACCAATCGTTGCTCCATTTGCAGACAATATTGCCATGCCGCCTCCGATGACATTGTCGCCTTCTGTTCCAATATCATAGCCGATGACTAATTTACCGGCTGCGAATTCCATTGCGCCCCACCATACGGGGTCGCTGGGGATATTGTGAGAAGAAGATGTTAAGCTTGTAAGCCATTGATTGTTAGTATAATCGTAACGAGAAATTGGTTCGGAATCATCGTGATAACCAACATACAAAATATCGTTAGCATCATCACACGCAACAGCAGCAGCATTTCCATCATCAAGTCGAGTAGAGGTTGTGAAGGAGGATTCAATGGTACCGTTCGCTAGGTCAAAGCGAGCAACACCGCCATTGTTTGAAGTCATGGTTACATGGAATAATCCCCCACACATTTCCATACCGAGTGGATATCCGTTAGGTATTCCATTAGACCCACCATCCCAAGAAGTCCAGGTTCCGGTTGGGTCTAGGTGCAAAATCTCTCCATCGATTCCTTGCCAACCTTGACTTCTTGCGGTTCCGACCACAAGGTCCGTTCCATTTGTCCATAATTCGTAAACGGAATCGTCGGCTGAGTTAGGAAGACCGTTGCCCGGCGTCCAAGTAGTAAGCCATTGGTCGGCGGATTCATCATACCTAGCAATTCCGTCTTCGGTAGCGAACAATGTTTCTCCATCAAATTCGACAATCTCACGAATCGGGAATTCAAATTCATCCCATTCACCAATTTTTGTTCCGTTTGGATAGTAAGCCTCGAGTTTGTCATCACCCCATGAAATCCATTCGATTCCGCTTACTGATCTGTGAGATGTTACTCTATTGACAGCTCCATTTGGTAGTAATTCAGCCTGCCATGAATCGCTGGTTAAATTGTAAAGCGCGATGCCCCCGCTTCCCTCAGTATTCCACCATTGGCCGCTTGCAACTGAAATGTAAAGAACATCTCCAATTAACTGCATTCCGTAAACATCGCCGCCATTTTCATCTAACTGGACACCTGCGTCAAGAACAGACTTTGTTGTGAAGTTTACGATATCAATTCTATAAACGCTATCTGAAGAATACTGTTGGTGATAGTACATTGTATCTCCGTAGATTACTAAATCATGTGGGTCTCCGTTGCCGACATACAGACTACCTGTTTTTTCTATATCATAAACTTCTGATCCAGTTGTGACATTGATTAATTGAAAGCCATCAGCTCCTCCAACCCATATTAGACCAGGGCGTATGTCTGCAACAAGACTTGTAACCTCTTCGTTTCCTCCATCCAAGACATTGTTATCAGTCCATGTTGGTAACCAGTTGTTATTTATGATATCATATCTAGCGATTCCAATGCCATTTAGTCCAATATATGCTATGTCATCGATGACTTCGACTATTGCGTTATCAGTTTCTTCTCCAGCCTCCCATGTATCATAAACAGATAGAGATGATTTATCGATTAACCCGACACCGCTTGTTGTTCCGCCAAAAATGGTGGAACTATTTACTCCAACAGACCTTACTCCCCAATTCGGCATACCGTCTTGAGCGTTAACACAGTCATCAATAGCCAATGAAGATAGAGAATATCGGCAAACACCAATGTTAGTTCCAGCGTAGATAAATGATCCACTTTGCGAGTTGTCTATTTCGAAATCAAAGAATTGTGCAGGTTGGAGGTTCCAACTATTTCCTCTTCCTAATTCAGTCGCCGAATTTCCATCCCAATATATCGCTCCATCTGAGGTTCCAATGAGCATAGCACCACTGTTAGAATACGATTCTAATGCGTAGACTTGATTTGTTGGAAGTATTTCAGTAGGGTCTGCATTTCCTCTATTGGGCTCAACTGTTAGCGGAATCAAAATTTCGCCAGATGAAAGGTCCTTTCTTGCGACTCCATAACCTGGTAAACCGATGTGCAAAATTTGCGGATTTGTCCCTAATATTGCTACAGGTGCAAAATCAACATCATTTACTCCAGTTGATACCCATGATCCAAGGAAGGTTTGGTTCGCAATTATGTATCTATTCAGGCCATTTTCAGGAGTTCCAATGTATGCTACGCCATTGTGAATTGCTACACCTGTTGGATTATCTGAATCTAGGTCGGTTGTAGCTTCATTCAACGAGATAACTGATCCACTCGCCGAGGTATTGAATACTGAAGCGCCGTTGTTAGGGTGAATCGCAACCACCCAATCACCTTCAGCGTCTAGTCCAGACACTTCGTCAGATTGCAGACCATCGGAGGAATCCCAAGTGTCTAGTACATTGCCAAATGAGTCCACAACATGAATTCCGCTTCCAAATGTGGAAACTAGTATGTTGGTTCCATCATTTACTATTTTTGTAACTGTATCTCCCATATCAATTGGACTTAGCCATCTAGATTGACCGATTGAATATCGATCGAGATAATTTTCACTACCAACATAGATTACGCCGTTAAATTGCATCGCATCTTCCATATTTCCAGAGGTTGGACTACTACCAATGACAAAATCTCCTGTGTAAAGAGGGGTATTTCCGGGTTCTAGCATTGCGAGAATAGCGCTACCGTCGGTAACCATCACTGTGTCATTAGTCGGGCTTCTTGCCCCAGAGTTTGGCCAATGCAGAATGTTCAGTCCATCGTTATTTAGTCCAAGGTCTGTAAGAGGGATGGAACTAGTAAAAATCCCTGAGTTTGTGTTGTATATATGGACAGTATCAGAGGTGAGAATTTGAATCTCATTATTTACAACAGTAATCCCTGGTAC
>PAYR01000019.1 GCA_002715345.1 Flavobacteriales bacterium
TATCGCCAGAAGTTTGGTAAAGATGTATTTATCGATTTGTTATGCTACCGTAAATATGGTCATAACGAAGGAGATGAGCCACGTTTCACTCAACCTTTATTGTACAAGGCTATTTCAAAACATAAAAACCCACGCGAAATTTACAATCAGAAATTGATGAGTGAAGGCGTGGTGGAAGCGAACATAGCTAAAGAGATGGAGACGGAGTTTAAGCTATTGCTTCAAGACCGTTTTGATAAATCTAAAGAAGTAGAAAAGGCATTTATAACACCATTTATGGAGAAAGAATGGGAAGGCTTTCAGAAAGCACAATCGGAAGATTTTGATATTTCTCCAGAAACAGGTGTAGCCAAAGATGATTTATTAGCTGTAGCTGAAAAGTTATACAAGATACCAGAGGAAAAACAACTTTTCAAAAAGTCGCAACGCTTATTATCCGATCGTAAAAAGATGGTGGAAGACACGGATAAACTAGATTGGGCAATGGGAGAGTTGTTGGCTTATGGAACACTTTTACAAGAAGGACACCCTGTTCGTATTAGCGGACAAGATGTTGAGCGAGGAACTTTCTCGCATCGACACGCAGTCTTGAAGTCAGAGGAGTCAGAACAAGAAATATGCCCTTTGAATAGCGTGAGTAATACTGCGAAATTTACAGCATTCAATTCATTGCTTTCGGAGTATGGGGTGCTTGGTTTCGATTATGGTTATGCGATGGCAATGCCCAACTCTTTAACCATCTGGGAAGCACAGTTCGGTGATTTTAGTAATGGTGCTCAAATTATGCTAGACCAATTCATAAGTGCTGCAGAAGATAAGTGGAAAATGATGAATGGTTTGGTAATGTTATTGCCTCATGGTTATGAAGGGCAAGGAGCAGAGCATTCAAGTGCAAGAATGGAGCGTTACTTACAGTTGTGTGCGCAGCACAATATGCAAATGGTTAATTGCACCACTCCTGCTAATTTCTTCCATGTTTTAAGAAGACAGTTGAAGCGTAACTTTCGTAAACCATTAGTGGTGTTTACACCAAAAAGTTTGTTGCGCCATCCACAATGTGTTTCTTCCATTCAAGATTTCACAACAGGAAGATTCCAAGAAATTATTGATGATACGATAGAAGCATCATCAGTGAAAAAACTCGTATTATGCAGTGGTAAATTATATTATGAATTACTGCAAGAAAGAACAGAAAATAATAGAAACGATGTGGCTATTGTAAGAATGGAGCAATTATATCCATTGCCTGAAAAACAAATCAAAACCATTATTGAAAAATATAATCCAGAGCAACTAATTTGGGCTCAAGAAGAACCGGAGAATATGGGTGCATGGAGTCATATTTTAAGAAATTTACGACACCTACCATTTGAGGTAGTGGCAAGAAACGAGAGCGCAGCAACTGCTAGTGGTTCAAGCAAGCGCTCTGCTAAACGACAAAAAACAATTATAGAACAAGTTTTTAAATAAAAGATCATGCTCTTAGAAATGAAAGTTCCCAGTCCGGGCGAGTCAATCTCGGAAGTAGAAATTGCCACTTGGTTAGTGGAAGATGGGGAATATGTAGAAAAAGATCAAGAAATTGCTGAAGTAGATTCTGACAAAGCAACTTTAGCATTGCCTGCAGAGGTAAGTGGTGCTATTAAAATTGTAGTGGAAGAAGGCGAAACAGTAGCTGTTGGTGATATAGTATGTATTATTGACACTAGTGTAAAAGGTAAGGCAAAAGCTAAACCTGCTAAACCTGCTGAGGCAGAGCCAACACCTGCTACTCCAAAAAGCAATGCTTCGTTAGATGCAAAAGCAACACCTTTAGCTAAAGAATATATCAAGCAAAATGATGTTTCTCCTTCAGATGTTACTGGAACAGGAGAAGGAGGGAAAATCTTGAAAGAAGATGTGATTGAGGCGATGGAAGGGGTGAAAACAGATGGTCCAAGAGGAATTGAGCGTAAGAAAATGTCTATGCTTCGTAGAAAGGTAGCGCAGCGTTTAGTATCAGTTAAAAACGATACCGCAATGCTAACGACTTTCAATGAAGTAGACATGAGTCCAATCAATGCTATTAGAAAGGAGTACAAAGAAGTATTTAAAGAAAAGTATGAAGTAAATCTTGGTTTTATGTCCTTCTTCACAAAATCAGTGACTACTGCCTTAATGGAGTTTCCAGATGTAAATGCGATGATTGATGGTAAAGAAGTTCAGTACCATAATTATGCAGATATCAGTATTGCGGTAAGTGCGCCAAAAGGTTTGATGGTGCCTGTAATTCGTAATGCAGAGCTGATGAACTTTCAAGAGTTAGAATCAGAAGTGAAGCGTTTAGCAATCAAAGCGAGAGATGGAAAAATTACTCCAGACGAGATGGTTGGCGGCACCTTTACTATTACTAATGGTGGTGTATTTGGGTCTATGTTGTCTACGCCCATCATCAACCCTCCGCAATCGGCTATTTTAGGAATGCACAATATTGTTGAGCGTCCAGTGGCAGTGGATGGGAAAGTGGAGATTCGCCCAATTATGTATATCGCTCTTTCTTACGATCACCGAATTATTGATGGTCGAGAGTCTGTAGGATTTTTATGTAGAGTGAAAGAATGCTTGGAAGACCCAACAACACATTTGCTTGGGGGAGATATCAAGAAAAGTTTAGGATTATAAAAAGAAGAGCCCTCGAAAGAGGGCTTTTTTAGTGCATCAAATGTACTTCACCAGTTTCAATTTGGTTTGGTTTTGTATTGTCATATTTTACTTTCCAACTATACTTGCCTATTTGACAGAGCTTATCTTGAAAATATCCATTCCAACCTTCATTAATATCTGTGGTATAAAAAATTTCAGCCCCCCATCGATTAAACACCCAAAATTCAAAGTTTGGAGCACACTCAATGATGGGTTTAAAGATATCGTTATTGCCATCATTGTTTGGCGTAAATGCGTTTGGAGCATAAAACGGCTCGTCATCTGCTGGCTTTATCCATCTATTAGTCACTTCTTCACATCCATATTCAGAAACTAAGTTGAGTTGAATAAAATACCAACCCATTGTAGGGAAAGTATACAAAGACAAGGTGTCCTCACTAATAGCTGTTTCATCACCTAAAGTCCAAGTTAGGCTTTCATATCCTGTTGAATTATTAAAAAACTCTACTGTTTTCTCACAATGACTAATCAATTCGGGATAAAAACTAAAGTCAGCTACTGGGTTGGGATGAACAGTTAGATAGTCAGTTATAATAAATGTGCTTTCGCATCCTTCCTCTGAAGTTGTTGTTAGACTAACATCATATGTCCCTGGGTTATCAATATGGAAAACAGGGTCGATATAGTTTGATGTTTCGTTGTTACAACTCCATTCCCAATTTTGTATTGGATCCCCTTCAGCTGATGTGCTGAGGTTTGTTAACTGAAATCTTGCTGGAATACATTCGTCTGTGTCTGATGCAAAAAAGTCAACAGAAGGAGGAGTGCTTTCGGTGATAGTTAAAGTGTCAAAATACGAGCAATTGTTAGGGCTTGTTACTTCAACACTATATTCTCCTGGTGTATTAACGCTTATGATTTGAGTGGTTTCATTTGTATTCCATAAGTACGAATTCGCAATTCCTGCATCTAGTAGGACAGGGCTTTCAGTACCTTCGCAAATTGCTTGATCTGGTCCTAATTCAATATTGAAGTTATCTATACTAATTGTTATACTTGCCTCAGCAGTACCTCCACATGCACCCTCTCCTGTTACAGTATAGGTGGTTTGTGTGATTGGATTAGCTGTTGGATTAGCACTATTTATATCGTCTAGTCCAGTAGATGGACTCCATGAATAATTAGTTCCTCCTGTTACACTTAAAATAGTTGAACCTCCTTCACAAATTGTTTCATCAGGACTTATAGTAAAACTTGCTTCTGCAACTGCATCTGACCAAATCTCAATATCTCCATAAGCCATTTTGATGGCACCGCTTGTACCCATCCCTGTATAATCTACATCGACATATATGCTACTAGTTGGACCATAGTCAGCAGCTCCAACATCTAAAGAATTTCCTTCTACAGGAATAGCAGCAGCTCCATATATATAAGTTTGCCCGCCATCAGGGGGGTTGTAACCCGAAAATCTTAAAGCATCACCGGTACACCAAATTAATTTTTCACAGTCAATACCATTTTCGGTTTCTTTATTTCCAATTGCTACACCTCCTGTAGTATTGTTTCCAGCATCGGGTGTTTGATAATTTCCAACAGCATAGTGTTCTGCTAATGTCCAAGAACCACTATTCTGACTGTATTGAAACAATCTAGAACTGTGCGCTCCAGGTGTGAAACAATCATTCCACCCTCCGAATGCACCCCATCCTCCTTGTGTTTTTTCACATAAAAACATATTTCCCTGAGAATCAAAAGTGATATCAGAAATAGGATATGAACCGCCTTCTATTGTCTCCCAAACATATTCGATGTTGGGAAGACTGAAGCATAATGTTTCAGTCCCTGACATAAAATCTCCTGTGGCATTAAGCTCAACAGACCATACTGAATTATTCACTCCACTAGCATCACTTAAAGAATTGTCTTCTGTCCATTGAGAGAAATATACTTTAAGGTTTGCTTGGTTGTTTCCAAACACATTGATTCCCCAAATAGCCTCTCCGTGTCCAACAAATCCATTACTTCCATCATCTGCAGTAAAAGGATCAAAGGAAGAAAGCAAATCACCACTCAAATTATAGCGGTAAATTTTTCCATCTTCAAAATTGGTAATAAATGGTTGGTCATTCCATTCATCATAGCAGATGTTTCCTAATCCAACTCCAAAATTAGGCATCTGATTTACTCCGCTCCCTGTTGTTATAAATTCAGTGATACTCCAATCTGCTGCATTCATTTTATAAACACCAGCATCACCAGCAGGACCTGCTGAAGTGCCTGCGGAACCGCTACTTGAAATAGATCGAGTTGCAGTGAAGTAAACATTTTTTTGGTTGTCTATAGCAATNCCAAAAACGTCACCAATATTTTTCCATTGAGCATGAATTGCNGGATCAGCAGGGGTNTGAAANGTAGTGCCCCAATTTAACCCTAGTGGAGCATCCAAAGTATTTTGTGTGTCAAAAATGCTAAAAGCATCANATAATCCATTTTGACTCCAGTGAGTCACAATTGCCATNCCATCNGTTAATGGCTGAGTGTAAGNGATNTTACACAAAAGCATTAGAGATAAACAAAATCTGAACATAAAAATGACTTATNATTTNCTCAAATTTAAGAATAAAGTTATAAAAACNAGNTAGTNANATAGTTNTTCTNACTCGTTCNNAGTGGTTTTCTAGAAGAAATAGCGTAAGTCTAGCGTAANAAAATTCCCAANAANTTCTATATAAAAGGCGTCATTNCCCGGAGCATTGTNATTAAAATCTTCATTGCCTATGAAATCATATTCCGGATAAACTCTCGCAATATCTTTCCANGGNCTATGTAAAGAAAATCCTATATAGTAATATCCATTATCATGAGTTCTATATTCGGATCCAATATTTGCAATAAGTGCTGATTGATGCCTTTTTCTTCGATAAGTGTTTTGAAAAAACTGGTTGTTATTATTTCCTTCGGAAAATACGTCTGAAGCGTATACATTATATGAAAACCCAAATGCTGCATTTAGATAAATTTCCGGAGAAATTTTTACATACACTAAGCCTTGAACAGGGAGTTCGTAAGATCTTATNCCAAATTTAGTAATATCACTAATATTATGAATGTTATTTGACACATNAAGAGCNAAGTTTTGTTGGATNTAATTGATACCGTACTCCACAGCAAAAGTTTTATTTACTTCTTTTCTNACAATCATTCCNAGAGAATAACTTTGTTTAGNAGCTAGAGTAAAATNAAAATCATCTNTNTNNTCNGCAATACTCGATGCATCAAAATAAGCAGAAGGAAGAATGGGTTTAAACTGAATGCCCANCTTNGTAGACANAGAGTTGTATTCTTGNGCTTGCGCTANNGAAACAAAAAAACAAAGAANGAAAATTCTTTTAATCATTGTCAGCTANTACTTCTATTACCTCGTTNGGCATCATTTTCTTTAAGAGNCCTTCTATTCCTCCTTTTAGTGTTTGAGAAGAAGAAGGACAACCGCTNCAAGCGCCTTGTAAAGAAACGGTAACAATGCCGTNTTCNNATTTTTTCAAAGAAATAAAACCTCCATCTTGCTCTACAGCAGGACGAACATATTCATCTAACAAGTCGGCAATTTTTTGTTCTATTTNNGTAAATTCTCTATTTAACTCTTCTTTGTGTTNAACANTAGGGATGTCATNTTTGGCTTGTGCATTTTCTTTAATTACNACACCACCATCTACTANGTAATCTCTAATAAATTCTCGNATTTCCATGACAATGTCAGNCCANTCNATGCTATTGGCTTTTTTACTAACNGATANAAAGTTGTTGCTGATAAATACACTGTCNACAAAAGANAANCCAAATAACTCTAGGGCTAAAGGAGAATCAATAGCTTCTGCTCGGTTATTAAATTCATAAATGCGTGTNTCAACTAACATTTTNTTAGCTGTAAACTTCATNACATTTGGGTTNGGTGTNGCNTCAGCATATAGCGANANAGGAATTTTTGCNGTACTCATANTNNGAGATTTNANCTGCAAAGTTAAGNCATTCTTTTATCTTTGAGGCAAATCAAAGAAGATGGCTTTAATTAAAGAAGTGAAAGGTAAGTATCCTGTTTTTGGAACAAATGTTTACATAGCAGAAAATGCAACTGTAGTAGGCGAAGTACAGATGGGAGATGATTGTTCTATTTGGTTCAATACNGTTGTTCGTGGTGATGTGCATTNTATCAAGATAGGAAATAAGGTNAANATACAAGATGGAGCAGTTATTCATTGTACNTACCAAAAGGCACCTACTAATGTGGGAAANAATGTTTCTATTGGCCATAATGCGTTAGTNCATGGTTGTACCATTCACGATAATGTATTANTAGGNATGGGAGCGATTGTAATGGATGGTGTAGTAGTTGAAAGCAATAGCATTATTGCCGCTGGAGCGGTGGTTTTAGAAGGAACACATATTGAAAGCGGAAGNATTTATGCNGGAGTGCCAGCTAAAAAAGTGAAAGAGTTAAGCGAAGAGCAAACAGNACNTTTAGTNGAANGAATTGCTNATAATTATGTGATGTATGCATCATGGTTTACAGTTTAACCTCTTCTAAATGAATTTCNTCATGAAAGAAAATTTTAGCTGATTNTTCGAAAGAATCGGTGTAGTCAGAAACAAAAAACTGATGCTTTGCTGNTTGATTACTTAACAAAGACTNCTTTTCTAAAAGTNCTTTTACGGCTTCGGCTACTTGGGATGCAGAATCTATAATTTCAACTTTTCCTTGATAATACTTTTGAATAGNTTCTTGAATAAGAGGATAATGTGTGCAAGCTAAAATGAGCTTATCAACACCCGTTAGTTGTGGGCTGCTTAAATANGAGTCAATAATAGTCTGGCTTAGTTGGTCATTAAAAAANCCNTCTTCAATCATAGGAGCTAAAAGAGGAGTAGCTAAAGAGGTAACATCTGCTTTAGCATTTAGNAAGTGTAATTTTTTTGGATACACTTGCGAATTAGTAGTTCCTTTTGTTCCAATAACTCCAATANNGCAGTTNTGACAATNTGTGGCTACATGTTTTACCACNGGNTCAATCACATTGATGATAGGAACTCCTTGAGCNGTTTGTTTGACTATATCATAGGCAACNGATGAAGCCGTGTTNCAAGCAATGATNATNAGTTTNCATNNCTTNGNTATTAAGAATTCTGTAATTCGTTTAGAAAACTGNTGNATAGCTTCAGCTGATTTTTCTCCATANGGAAGNTGCTCTGTGTCTCCNAAATAAAGNATGCTTTCATTGGGAAGAGCTTTTTTAACTGCATTTGCTACAGTTAGCCCNCCAATTCCAGAGTCAAAGATTCCTATGGNTAAATNCTTTTTCACTTTTCGAAGTTACATAAAAAAAGCAGCTCNTANAGAACTGCTTTTTNTNTTGTGTTTGTTGATTTTACAATCCTAATTTCGCTTTTACAAGCGGTAAGATGTTTTCACTTTCATCTNNGTAAAGTAAAGANCCCATGCTTGCATCAAAAATGTATGTATACTTACCTTCCTCAGCAACGTCTTCGATCGCCTTTCGTGCTTTTTCTATAATAGGAGTGAGCAATTCTTTTTCTTTATTCCCTAAGGCTTGTTGTGCATTCTGTTGAAATTCTAGAATTCTTTGCTGAATGCTTTCTAACTCTCTGACTTTATCTTGTTTTACAAGATCACTCATTGTAGCTTCCTGTTGCTGAAATTCTGTCAATTTTGCTTCTCCCTCCGCTTGCATGGCAGNTAGCTGAGACTCTAATCCATTTGCATAATTTTGTAATTCTGTTTGCATTGATTGNCTCTCAGGCATAAGAACTAATAGTTCATTAGANTCAATATATCCNAATTTATTTTGGGCTTCTACTGAATAGAAGCTNACNAATAAAAAGCAAAGTGTTAAAAGTGTTGTTCTCATTTTATTTGTAATTATTTATATCCTAACATTTGTAAAATTTCATCGCTTTTGTCTAAATCTGTATCTGCATATAACATAATTANCTCGCTAGATTTATCAAAAATAATGTCATATCTCTTTTCTGTTGCTAAGTCTTGAATAGCATTATATATTTTGTCTTGNGTNGGCTTAATCAATTCTTGCCTTTTCACAAACAAATCNCCCTCTGGACCAAATCTTTTTCTTTGTAATTCTTTAGCCTCTTTTTCTTTNTTAATAATCTCNGCCTCTCTTTTGGTTTTCATNTCTTGAGTAAGCAAGATTTGATCAGCTTGATACTTTTTGTATAACATATCAATTTCTTGGTAAAGAATTTCTATTTCTTCTTGCCANCTCAAAGTGAGTTTGTCAAGTTGTTCTTGTGCTGATTGATATTCAGGAACTCTTTCCAAGATATAATCAGAATCAACATATGCAAACTTTTGAGNGTATGNNGTTATAGAAAAGAACCCAAGAAAAGTAATCAATAATANTTTTTTCATTNTATTANATTTTGTAGCGAAGTTAACTAAAATTGTTGGTTGATAGAGAAGTGAAATTGTCCTTTGTTNGCNTCTNGATNTCCGGGTATTTCATCAAATCCATAACCATAGTCAACTCCCATCATNCCCATCATTGGAATAGTAATACGTATACCAACNCCGGCTGATCGTTTAACACTAAANGGATCAAAATNCTTAAANTGATCCCAAGAGTTACCTGCTTCTAGAAAAGCTAGNGCAAAAATAGGCGACTGAGGATTTAATGAAAGNGCATATCGTAATTCAGNAGTATATTTTGTGTAAAGNGTNGCTCCGGTTGATGGAGACATAGANCCATTGGCATAACCCCTTAATGCAATGACCTCTCTGCCATCTAAAGCATANCCACTAAGTCCGTCNCCACCCANATAAAATCTTTCAAAAGGAGNTAGTCCAATATCACTATTATACATTCCTAACAAACCATANTCNAAGTTTGTNTTTAAAACCAANTTATCAGCCAAGCTAGTAAACCAATTGGCNCCAATGTTCCATTTNTGATATTCAGACCATTTGAACTTTTCAGAGTTTGTTAATGTACTATAATCATCAATACCATCAAAAATTGAATATGGAGGAGTTAATTGAATATTTAGTTTCATATTTGATCCTCTTCTAGGAAATGTTGGCTGATCAGTAGAGTTTCTGCTTAAAGCAAATGTGTAGCTATAGTTGTTTACTGTCCCTGTTCCTAGAGAAGAATANCCTTCCCATTCGTCAAGATTGTATTGAGAGAGGTTAGCGTATTGATACAATGAAAAATAATCATCAGGCCATTTTAGACGTTTCCCTANNCCTATNGTGAAACTAGAAATTTTCATTGTTTGTCGTTCTGGNTNATCNAATTCCAATCCGTTTGATTGGATAGAATATCTTCCGCTNANTGTAAATGAGTTTGGTTTTTTTCCTCCAAGCCAAGGTTCTGTGAAAGANGCTAAANATGATTGATAGTATAATCCGTTAGATGATGCGGATAAACTAATTCTTTGTCCNTCTCCAGANGGNACTAATTTCCAAGCTTCTTTGTTAAAAATATTTTTTGCAGAAAAATTATTAAACGAAACTCTGAATGTTCCAATGATTCTTCCTGCTCCCCAACCNCCTTGTAANTCAATTTGATCTGANGGCTTTTCTTCTACNACATATGTTAAGTCAACTGTTCCGTTTTGAGGNTCTGGTTCTACATCAATGTCTAGTTTTTCAGGATCGAAATAACCAAGTGTTGCTAATTCTCTCTGAGAACGCATAATCAATGATCGATTGAATAAGTCTCCTGGATTTGTGCGAATTTCCCTCATAACTACTCGATCATTCGTTTTAGTATTTCCAACCACAGACACTCGGTTAACACGGGCTTGTTGTCCTTCATAAATTCGAATTTCAATATCTATAGTGTCATTACGAACTTCTGTTTCCACAGGTGTTACTTGCGAGAAAAGGTAGCCATTGTCTAAGTATTTCGAATGAACATCNCTNCTGTCAGGGCTTCCTAATAAGCGAGTTTGNAANANTGTNGGGTCAAAAACATCACCTTTTTGAATTCCAACGATCTCATTTAATTCTTGATTCGAATATTTAGAATTTCCTACCCATTGAATGTTTCCAAAGTAATAAGGATTTCCTTCTTTTATATCTAAAATCATAGAAAGTGAGCCTTCTTCATTTATCCAGATACTATCACTGTTAATTTTAGCGTCTCTAAACCCCTTTTCATTGTACTTGGCAATGATGTTGTTTTTATCTACATCATATGCGTTCTCCAAAAATTTGGATGCTTTAAATAGTCTATAAAAGTGTTTTTCTTTGGTGTCTTTCATCAATCTTTTCAGTTTTTTATCAGTGAAAAGAGTGTTATTTTTAAAAGAAATGTCACTAATTTTAACTCTTTCTTTCTTGTCTACTTTGAAAGCAAGCAGAACATGATTAGGAGTGTTAGGGTCTTCTTCTTCAGAGAAGCTTATTTCAACATTAAGAAAACCTTTTTCGACAAAATAGCTTCGTATGATATTTGTAGTGTTATTTAGAAGATTTTCAGTAATTATCTTACCTCTAACAAGCTTTATTTGGTCACGTAAGTTATCAATATCAGCTTTTTTAATTCCACTAAATTTAAATTTTGATAGTCTAGGTCGTTCTTCTAAATAAAGGTTTAGAAAGATGCTGTTACCTTGTATTCTTGTTGCTTCAATCTGTACATCAGAAAACAAGCCTTGTTCCCACATTTTTTCAATTGCTTGAGTAAAGTCATCACCTGGAACGGTAATAAGTTTCCCCACTTCTAATCCTGAAATTTGAATAAGAGTACTATGATCTAAGTGTTTTGTTCCTGAAATAGTGACACCCCCTAGTATATACTGTTTAGGAGAGGCATAAGAAATTGTTTCTAAATCTTTATTTAAAGAAACTTGCGCTAAGCTATTAATGCTAAAGCAAGATATAAGAAAAATAAATAGTAATTTACGCATGTTCACTCTCAATTTGCTCACTTGTTTTTCCAAATCGTCTTTCTCTTTTTTGATAATCTATAATAGCTAGTTTTAGATTTTCTTTTCTAAAGTCAGGCCACAGGACATCTGTAAAATATAGTTCAGAATACGCTATTTGCCACAATAAGAAGTTGCTAATACGATATTCTCCACTTGACCTTATTAACAATTCAGGGTCAGGAATATTGTGTGTAGATAAAGAAGAGCTAAACAAATGCTCATCTATTTCCTCTATAGATAAATTATTATCTCTAACTTCTTTAGCAATTTTTTTAGTTGCTTCAATAATTTCCCATTTAGCACTATAGCTCAAAGCTAACACTAAAGTCATTTGATGATTATCTTTAGTTGTGTTTATTGAAAGTTGAAGCTTATCTAGGCAGTTTTTTGGTAAACTGTTAAGGTTACCTATTACTTGTAGTCGTATTTTGTTTTTTTCTAAAGTCTCAGTTTCTTTTACAATAGTGTTTACTAATAATTCCATCAAGGCATTGACTTCCTTTTGAGGTCTATTCC
Organism: Flavobacteriales bacterium; assembly: GCA_002715345.1. Classification (GTDB taxonomy): domain Bacteria; phylum Bacteroidota; class Bacteroidia; order Flavobacteriales; family UBA7312; genus UBA7312. Next base: position 12,133 of record PAYR01000019.1, read on the forward strand.
AGTTTTCTGTTGAGAAAGCGTAAAGTGTTAAGTATTTTACGCCTAATTCAGCAGCTCCCTCAACCGTGTCTCTGACTGCTTTTACACCACCATGATGTCCAAAAATGCGCAGCTTAGACTGCTTTTTCGCCCAACGACCATTACCATCCATAATAATAGCAATGTGTTTAGGAACTCTTTGTTTGTTAATTGTTGCCATTAATATTGGCAGACTTTAGGTGTTTTTACAATTTTAAAAGATAGTGTTAACCCAGCAAATGAATACCAATCGGTCCAAGTGTTTTCATTTCCTCTATTTCTACCGGTATTTTGATCCCAATCTTTAATATCACCCCCATCTTGTATATAATCTTGTAGGCTTAGGCTTTGATCAGAAAGTTCAACAGTGGTTTGATCACTATCATAACCATACAAATCAAAAGGACTAACATATGTTCCGCTAACATCATCTAAATAATCAGTAAATGTCTTGCGAATACCATACTCTAACATCATATTGACATTTTCACCTAAGCTAAGTTTAAATCCAACTCCTAAAGGAATTGAAATTTGAGATAACATATAAGGCTCTTTACCAGGAACAATGTTCTGTCCTTCAGTTCCTAGAGGTTGTAATTCTGTCCAAGGGTTGCTTGTTCCTTCACCATCTCTATCAAATGGATTTTGAGTGTCGTATCTCCTTGCTTGAGGGTTGAAATGAAAAAATGAAACGCCTGTAAAAACAAAGGGAGAAAAAGGAAATCTCCAATTGCCAGTTTCATATTCTAAAAAGTTAAATTCTATTTGGCCTGACACCTCATACATTGGAGATTTAAAGTGTAGATTCCTGTTGATTTTCGCTGTGTCTACATTGTTGATTTTGTCATTGCCTCTTATTTCCCCTGCCCACACAGAGCCCTTTAAGGTAAAGCGTCTATCAAGATTTTTTCTATAAGCAATCCCGATTGCTGGTTGTGTAAGTGAAAAATGATCATCATTTAAATCCCCAATGTAGTAAGAGCCTCCAAACTGCACTCCTATCTCAGTTGTTGGGTTAAAAGATTGAGCTTGTATTGAAGTGTAAGGCCCAAAAATCAAGCATAGTAAAAACAGCTTTTTTATCATTATTTTGTGTGTTTTCCTATAAAGGAGCAAATATAGGGATTTATGATAGAATGAACTTAATTTCTTTTATCCTTACCCCACATCAACTTTTCTCGAATAGTAGCGATAAATGATTGGCTGTGAAGTTTAATTAAATTTACCTTGAAATTTGCTTTTCGAATGGTGAGTTCTAGAGTAGGGTCAATAGCTCTAGAACGAGAGTCTAAAGCAACAAGTGCTAATTCATCTCTATCTTCAACCTTTAGCTTTAACACTCTTTCTTCAGACACAATGACAGGACGCACATTTAGATTGTGCGGAGCAATAGGCGCAATAATAAAGTTTTCTGTTCCCGGAACTACAATCGGTCCACCGCAACTTAAAGAATAGCCAGTTGATCCGGTTGGTGTTGCAACAATCAAACCATCAGCCCAGTAAGAGTTGAGGAATTCATCATCCAAAAATGCATGTATGCGTATCATGGATGAGGTGTCTTTTTTCAACACGGTTACTTCGTTCAGAGCAAAATTTGTTTCGCCAAACAATTGATTATTGGTGTCCAATTGCAAAAGCGTTCGCTCTTCAAGTGTGTATTCCTTTTTTAAAAGCTGATTGATAGCATTATCAATTTGATCCGTAGAGACGCTAGAAATAAACCCTAATCTTCCTGTGTTAATTCCAAGAACAGGAATGCCAGAATCTCTTACTAAAGTAATTGTGTTAAGAAGCGTTCCGTCTCCTCCAATACTAAGTAAAATATCGGCATTTTCTCGTAATTCTTTGGGGGTGTCAAAAATGTCAACATCCTTTTTAAACTGTACATGATCAATAAGAAAATCATGAAACTGATGTTCAATAATGATGGGAACATTATGTTCTTCCAATTTGTGTATGAGGTGTTGCACATATTTAGCTTTCACCGGATTGAATGGGTTGCCGTAAATTGCGATTCTCATTGATTAAAAAGGATTGGAAAAGTGAATAAAAAAGCCTGTTTCATTTAGGTGATTACGGCTATATTCTAATCGAATAAGTTTGTCGTAATAGCTCACAATATCTATGCTGAAACCTTGACTCATTAAGAATTCATTGTTTAAAGGATTATTTACAACCTCTTGGTTATATACGTAACCCATATCGGCAAAGATACTGAAGTATATAGAAAAATGGGTCTTGCTAAATTGTTCCCAAGGGATAATGGGTAATTGTATCTCTGTTGTTGGGAGTAAAGCCCATTTTACTGCAGTTTTTGTCATTGCAAATTGGCTGCCATCTATCACATAGTATTCGTACCCTCGTAGGTAATCTTCAAACCCAAATGCTCGCTTGAGCATATAGGGCATTTCATCTTTCCAACTAGCTTTTGCTTTGATACTATTTCCAACTGACCACCTTGGATGAAATTGATGATGATGCTCGACTTTGGCAGTAAGACTGATGTTATGATAATTGTTTCCAATACCATGAAAAGCTTCAACACATAATTCGCGCATATATCCGTCTAGCGGATATTCTTTATAATCACGCTTTTCTTGTATAAAGTGGTAATCGAAACGAGCATATTGAAAATTTAACGAATCTGAGAGGAAGAAAGAAGGGTTTTTAACGGAATGTTGCATGCTCATTTTACTGCCTTCTATTTCTAGTTTGTGTGTGCTATGTATGCCTGGCTTGTATTGAAAAGCTAAAGATAATTTATGTTCTTTAAAGAGGTTTTTTCCTGGAAGGGTGTAAAGCAATAGATGATTGTCTGTTTGGTAATGAAACTTTTGCATGCGAAAAAGCTCTGTTTTAAATATCGCTCCCCATGTTTTTTCTTGATTGAGATAAGGAATGTCATATTCGAAAAGGTAATGCTCTTTATATCCTTTTCGGTATTTGATTTTGAGCAGTTCATTGCGCCCACGGAAATTATACAAGTTTAGAAAAACTCCATAGTTGAGTCTCGACAAATCTTGGAAGTTAGAGTGTCGTAAGCTATCCCAAAAGACATTGAAGTTACGCTCGGATATTTCAAAGATAGGATA
>PAYR01000020.1 GCA_002715345.1 Flavobacteriales bacterium
TATTGGCGTTACTCAAATATTCGGATGCAATAAGTAAGGAAGTATTACCTGCAATCTCACTCATTGAACGCATGAAAGGCATTAAACCACTTTCATCATTTATATACTCAAATGCTAAAGCAGTAATTTTTTTTAAAAGTAGTTGTTCTATATAATCTTTACTTTGAGTAGTAATTTGCAAAGCTGAAATAAGTGTCTGTCTACCTTTCATAAACTTTATTTCTTCTAAGGAAGGTGGTTCAACTTTGATAATTATATCAGCTTGATAGACTTCTTTGGTGTCGTAAACAATCTTAGCACCGACTTCACTATATTCATTATCAGTAAAATTTGCATTATCACCAGCGCCGGACTCTACCCAAACGTCATGTCCATGACTTACTAACAACTGCACTGCATCTGGAACAATAGAAATTATATTTTCTTGAAAAGCTTTTTCTTTAGGCAAACCAATAAACAAACTGCTTTGCTTACGTCCTACTTCCAACATTTCCTCTTGTGGTAAAAAGTCTTCTTTTCCTAATGAAGATAAATTACTCATGAATTTTTATTTTGATAATGCGTTCTCCGTTCTCTACTTTAATTTGCACTTTCGCAAAACTTGATGGCAATAGGTTCTCAACCTTTTCTGGCCACTCCACCAAACAATAAGCATCACTGTAAAAATAATCTTCGTAACCCATATCAAATGCTTCTTGCTCATCTTTCAATCTATAAAAATCGAAATGAAAAACCGTACCATTCTGCTCACTAAGATACTCATTTACGATGGAAAAGGTAGGGCTACTCACTACATCCTGCACTTTTAGCACCTCACAAAGCGCCTTCGTAAAAGTAGTTTTACCAGCCCCCATCTCTCCGTAAAAAGCTAATTTCTTAGTGTTAGGAAAAGATTGTAACAACTCTTGCGCTATCGCTAAAAGCTCCTTTTCTGATTGACATCTCCAACTTTTCTCCATCTATTTTTTCGGAATTAAAGTCACCATTGGAATCATCATTTCTTCCATAGAAACCCCTCCATGCTGAAAAGTTTCTTTGTAATGGTTAACAAAATAATTGTAATTATTGGGGTAGGCAAAAAAGCAGTCTTCTCTGGCAAAAATATACTTACTACTCACATTGATATTTGGCAAAAAAACTTCCTGCGGCTTATCTATTTCAAATACTTCGTTGAAATCGTAACGCATGTTTTTACCTTGTTTGTAACGCAAGTTGGTCGAAAGGTGTTTATCACCTAACACTTTGGTTGGTTTTTTTACTAGAATGGTTCCATGATCAGTAGTAAACGACACTTTGGCATTATTCTCCGCAATAAAGCGCAACATATCTTTTAGTGGAGAATGCTCAAACCAAGAAGCTGTTAAGGAACGATAAGCTGCATCATCCTCTGCCAACTCTTTTATCACTTTCATATCTGTTCGTGCATGCGAAAGCATATCCACAAAGTTATAGACAATCACATTCAAATCATTTCGCATCATGTTTTGCATGTTGTCTACTAGCTTTCTTCCTGCATCAATATTGGTGATTTTATGAAAAGATAATTTCAATCTGCCTTTTCCTAAGCGTTGCAATTGTGCTTGCAAAAACTGTTCTTCAAACATGTTTTTTCCACCTTTATCATCATCATTTTTCCACCAATCCGAATGCATTTTTTGCATTTCGGAAGGCATCAATCCGGAAAAAATTGCATTTCTAGAATACTGCGTAGCAGTTGGTAAAATACTGAAGTACATTTCTTCCTCTTTTACCCTAAAATAATTGAGAATTTCTGGTTCTATAATTTTCCACTGGTCGAAGCGTAAATTATCTATAACAATGAAAAAGTGCGGCTTACCTTCTTTCATTTGCGGAAGTACATACTCTCTGAACAATGTATGCGACATAATAGGTGCATCTTCATCTCCATTCAACCAATCCTTATAGTTGTCCTTAATAAACTTAAAAAACTGTGCATTTGCTTCAGACTTCTGCATATCCAATATTTGCTGCATACTTGTGTCTCCAGACTTATCTAACTCCAACTCCCAATAAGTTAGCTTTTTGAAAATATCTTCCCACTCGTCTCTATCCAACCTTCCTCCTAACTGCATTCCTATTTGACGGAATTCTTGCTGATAATTAGAAGTTGTTTTCTGACTAACCAAGCGTTTGGTGTCAATATGTTTTTTGATACTTAGTAAAATCTGATTTGGATTCACTGGCTTGATAAGGTAATCTGAAATCTTAGAACCAATTGCTTCCTCCATGATACTTTCCTCTTCACTTTTAGTAATCACGATAACCGGTAAGTTCGGTTGCTTATTTTTGATTTGCACCAAGGTTTCCAAGCCTGTTAGTCCTGGCATATTCTCATCTAAAAAGACTAAATCGAAGTGTTGCTCACTTACTAAATCGAGTGCTGTAGCTCCATTATTGGCTGTAACTAACTTATATCCACGCTCCTCCAAAAAAATAATATGTGGTTTCAACAAATCAATTTCATCATCTGCCCACAGTATGTTTATCTTCTCAGTAAAATTCATATCTTCATCAACGATTTAAGGTTTAAAATTACGCTTATTTTTTGAATGAAAACATCATCCAAAATCCTTAACGATCCCATCTATGGTTTTATTAGAATTCCACACGGAATTATTTTTGAACTGATCGAACATCCTTATTTTCAACGCTTGAGAAGAATTACTCAATTAGGACTCTCCTATTTGGTTTATCCTGGGGCATATCACACTCGTTTTCAGCACGCCATCGGAGCAACACACTTAATGATTAAGGCAGTACAACAACTGCGCAGCAAGGGGCACGAAATTAGCGAAAAAGAAGAAGTAGCCGTTTCAATAGCTATTTTGCTTCACGATATCGGTCATGGCGCTTTTTCTCATGCTTTAGAGCATAGTATCGCACATGAAATTTCACATGAAGACCTATCTCTCTTGTTTATGGAAAAACTAAACAAAGAGTTTAACGGACACCTCACAATGGCTATTCATATTTTCAAAAATAAGTATCCTAAGCGTTTCTTGCATCAACTCGTTTCTAGCCAATTGGACATGGACCGAATGGATTATCTTAAAAGAGATAGTTTTTATTCGGGTGTACAAGAGGGTATTATTGGTTCAGACCGAATCATACATATGTTAAATGTGGTGGAGGACCAATTAGTGGTTGAAAGTAAAGGAATCTACTCCATTGAAAAATTTTTGATTGCCAGAAGAATTATGTATTGGCAAGTCTACCTTCACAAAACAGTACTATCTGCAGAAAATATGCTTATTAAATTACTGAAACGTGCTAAAGAGTTGAGTCAATCAGGAGAAGAATTGTTCGGATCTTCAGCACTAAAACTTTTTTTAAAAAATAATTTTACACTTAACGATTTCAGAAAAAACGAAGAAGTCTTTCAATCATTCACTAGATTAGACGATCAAGATGTATTAGCCGCTATCAAGGAATGGCAGTTTCATGAGGATAAAATTTTAGCCACACTATCAAATAAAATCATTCAACGAAAGTTATTGAAGATTGAAGTAACAGACCAAGCTGTTTCCAAAGCAAGATTGCTAAAAATGAAAAACCGAGTAGCTAATTATTATAACATTGATATTACTCAAACAGACTATTTAGCATTTGAAGACAGCATCAGCAACAATGCTTATACTGCGCATAAATCAAACATCAACATCTTATACAAAGATGGAAGTTTGAAAGATATTGCAGATGCTTCTGACCAACTGAATATATCTGCACTGAGCAAACCTGTTAAAAAGCACTTTTTCTGTTACCCTAAAGAATGTAAACTTTAAGTTACTTTTACCGCATGGAATTTAGTGTTCAACAAATAGCCGATCTGCTTGAAGGAAGCGTTGAGGGAAATAAAGATGCAATGGTATCTTCATTATCTAAAATTGAAGAAGGAAAACATGGGACACTTAGCTTTTTATCCAACCGTCAATACACTGCATATATTTACGAAACAGAAGCAACAGCTGTAATTGTTAATAAAGATTTTGTAGCTGAAAAATCCATTAACACCACATTGATTCGGGTTGATGATGCATATCAAAGTTTTAGAAAATTGTTGGAAATCTACAATCAGTTTAAAAACAATCAAATAGGAATTGACTCCTCTGCTTCTGTAGATGAAACAGCAAAATTAGGAGAGGAGGTTTTTATTGGTGCACTCACTAATATTGGAAAAGGTGTTAGGATTGGAAAAAGTACAAAAATTCATACACATTGTTTTATAGGAGATAATGTAAACATTGGAGATAATTGCATTTTACATGCAGGGGTTCGTGTTTTTAATGATTGTATTGTTGGAAATAACTGCACCTTTCAAGCCAACTCAATTATTGGTAGCGATGGGTTTGGATTTGCACCAAATTCAGATGGCGAGTATCACAAAGTACCACAGATTGGAAATGTAGTGTTAGAAGATCATGTAGAGATTGGCGCTAATACAACTATCGACAGAGCAACTTTAGGCTCTACGGTTATTCGAAAAGGAGTAAAACTTGACAACCTCATCCAAATTGCACACAATGTAGAAATTGGAGAAAACACAGTGATTGCAGCTCAAACTGGAATTGCTGGATCTACCAAAATTGGAAAAAACTGTATGATTGGCGGACAAGTAGGTATTGTTGGACACCTCACTATTGCCGACGAAGTGAAAATTGCTGCGCAATCTGGCATTTCTAGTAGCATTAAAGAAAAGGGAGCTATCATTCAAGGATCACCAGCATTTAATATTGGCGATTATAAACGCTCTTATGTGTTTTATAAAAAATTACCAGAACTGTACAAACGCATACAAGAGTTAGAAAAAGAATTAACATCTTTGCGAGAGGAATAAACAACCTATGCAACAGAACCAACGCACTATCCAAAAAGCCGTTAGAATTAGCGGACAGGGTCTTCATACCGGCATAGAAACAACTGTTACTTTCAAACCTGCTTCTACGGGTCATGGGGTTTGTTTTGTGCGTACCGATTTAAACAAAACTATTCCAGCATCAGCCAATTACATCACAGACACTAATAGAGGAACTCGATTAGAACATGATGGTGCTATCGCACAAACTACCGAGCACGCTTTAGCTGCTGTTGCATCTTTGGGAATTGATAATCTTATCATCGAAATAACACAAGCGGAACTTCCTATTTTAGATGGAAGCTCTGCTCCTTTTACGCAGATTTTAGAAGAAGCGGGTATTGAAGAACAGCATGCATTAAGAAGATACTATAAGCCAAACAAAAGCTTCCAATTTCGTTTAGAAGAAACCGATACCGACTTTTTACTTGAACCTGCTGATGATTTTCAAATTAGTATAGAAGTTGATTATGAAACTGAAGTACTTGGAGTATCTTCAGCAGAAATGAATAATCTTTCTGATTTCAAATCTGACTTTTCTTCCGCTAGAACCTTCTGCTTTTTACATGAGCTAGAGCAGTTGGCTGCAAACGATCTCATTAAAGGAGGAGATTTAAACAATGCTATTGTGCTAGTTGAAAGGGAATTATCAGAAGAAGAAAGTAAAAAATTAGGTCAACTTTTTGGAAAAGACAAGGTAGAAGTACAAAAACAAGGAATTTTAAATAATTTAGACCTCCGTTTCGACAACGAACCGGCTAGACATAAACTACTGGATGTAGTTGGTGACCTTGCTCTATTAGGGATGCCTATTAAAGGACATGTAAAGGTAAAAAAACCAGGCCACACCGCCAATGCTGCATTCACTAAAAAATTGTTACAGCTTATGAAAAAGAGCGCACCATATTACGATCCAAATGCCACTCCTGTGAAAGATATTCACGGAATTTTAGATATGCTACCACATCGCCCACCATTCTTATTGATTGATAAAATCATAGAGTTAAGTGATGAACATGTTGTAGGAGTGAAAAATGTCACAATGAATGAAGACTTCTTTCAAGGACATTTTCCAGGAGCTCCTGTTATGCCTGGAGTTTTACAAATCGAAGCCATGGCTCAAGCTGGTGGAATCTTAATTTTAAGCACTGTTCCTGATCCAGAAAAATACCTTACATACTTTATGAAAATTGACAAAGCAAAATTCAAGCAAAAGGTATTACCTGGAGACACTCTTGTGTTTAAACTAGAGCTAATCTCTCCTATTAGGAGAGGTATTTGCCATATGTTTGGACAAGCATTTGTTGGAGAGAAATTAGTAATGGAAGCCGAATTAATGGCACAAATTGCGAAAGTAAAGTAAGGCATGAACCAACCTTTAGCTTACGTACATCCACAAGCAAAAATTGCTAATAATGCAGTTATAGAACCCTTTACTACCATCCACAAAAATGTGGAAATAGGAGAAGGCACATGGATAGGATCCAATGTGACTATCATGGAAGGTGCTAGAATTGGGAAAAACTGTCGAATTTTTCCAGGTGCTGTTATTGCCGCTATACCGCAGGATTTAAAATTTGGAGGAGAAGATTCGCTAGCTATTATTGGCGATAATACCACTATCAGAGAATGTGTTACCGTAAATAGAGGAACTAAATACAGTGGTAAGACTGAAATTGGTGAGAATTGTCTAATAATGGCTTATGCACATATTGCACATGATTGCCACATTGGAAACAATGCAATTATTGTAAATAGTGTGCAGCTAGCTGGACATATTGAAATAGGTGATTGGGCCATCATCGGTGGTTTATCAGCGGTCCATCAATTTGTAACAATTGGCAAACACACTATGATTTCAGGTGGATCATTGGTCCGTAAAGATGTTCCTCCCTACCTAAAAGTAGCCAGAGAACCTTTAGCGTTTGTAGGTATCAATTCTATTGGATTAAGAAGAAGAGGGTTTGAAAGCGAAAAGATTCGTGAAATTCAGAATATTTATCGAACTATTTTCCAAAGCAAATTAAACAACACACAGGCATTAGATAAACTAGAAGCCGAATTCCCTATTTCTACAGAAAGAGACGAAATCATCGATTTTATTAGAAAATCTGGAAGAGGAATTTTAAAAGGCTACAACCAAAATTAAGATTATGGCAACAACTTCAGATTTTAGAAACGGATTGTGCATTAATTACAATAATGATCTTTGGCAAATCACCGAATTTCAGCATGTAAAACCAGGAAAAGGTCCTGCTTTCGTAAGAACAAAACTAAAGAGTTTAACTTCTGGAAAGAATCTTGACAATACTTTTACTGCAGGTGTTAAGATTGATATTGTAAGAATCGAAAACAGAACATACCAATTTTTATATGCTGAAGGAGACACTTATCATTTCATGAACATGGATAACTATGAGCAAATCTTCTTAGATAAAGCGATGATTAACGCTCCACAATTTTTGAAAGATGGCGATAATGTGGACATCCTTTTCCATGCTGAAGAAGAAAAGCCTTTAAGTTGCGATTTAAAACCATCTGTTGTGTTGGAAATCACTTACACAGAACCTGGAATTAAAGGAGACACTGCAACGAACACACTGAAACCTGCAACGGTGGAAACAGGTGCAAAAGTAAATGTTCCTTTATTCATCAATATTGGCGATAAAATTAAAATTGACACACGTACAGCCAGTTATTCCGAACGCGTAAAATCATAATGCTAAAGCCCTATCACAACGAAGGGCTAATAGAAGCCGGTTGCGATGAAGCCGGCAGGGGGTGTTTGGCCGGCCCCGTGGTGGCTTCGGCCGTTATTTTACCCCCTAATTTCCACAACAAATTCCTTAACGACTCAAAGAAACTAAGCGAAAAACAACGCTCTCTTTTACGTCCTATCATTGAAAAAGAAGCTACTGCTTGGGGAGTAGGAATTGTTTCTCCTCAAGAAATTGATGAAATCAATATTTTGAATGCATCCTTCTTAGCCATGCACAGAGCTATTGAACAGCTCAAACAAAAGCCTGAACAATTACTAATTGATGGTAATCTATTCAATCCTTACAAAGACATTCCTCATCACTGTATCGTTAAGGGAGATAGTAAATTTCTATCTATAGCTGCAGCATCTGTTTTGGCAAAAACATATCGTGATGATATCATGGAAAAACTAGATTTAGAATTTGACTCATACGCTTGGAAAAACAACAAAGGATACCCTACTGCTGAACATAGGAAAGCTATTCAAGAAAAAGGAATCACTCCACATCACAGAAAAAGCTTTAAACTCCTACCTGCTCAACTGAAGCTAGATTTTTAATTTCACATACTACTTATATACAATTCATCGTTAATATGTAGCTAATTCAGCACATTGAAACATAAGTTATTTGTTTATATTTTTGAATTCAAATGTCACGCTCAGCATGAAAAAAAAAATCGTTGTCGGCCTTGTTCTATTCGGACTTATTGGAACCATCGCTTATTTAGGATATTCTAAATACATGGAGATTGCAAGATCAACGGCTAATCCGTTACAAGCAATCCCTACTAATGCTGCTATCATTGTAAAAAGTGATAATTGGCGCAAAAGCTGGAGCGAATTAGAAGCATCTGCTATTTGGCAACAGATCAGCAAAAATGATAAATGGCAACACATTAAAAGTAACATTATCAACGCACAAAATACTATTGAAACATCTGAAAGTTTAAAAAAAATACTAGCCAAGCAGGTTGTATACCTTTCTATCCATAGTACTACGCAAGATTTTGATGTTTTAATTTCAACAACTTTTCCTTTAGACAATCCTCTAGATTTACTAAAAACACATTTCTTAACTCAAAAATTAAACAGCAAAGAATATGATGGAGTCGCTCTTTATGAATTAGAAAATGGTTGGAATTTCTGCATTCATCAAGGCATTGTCTTTTTTGGCTCCTCTCATCTTTTAGTAGAGAATAGTATTCGACAACTCAACAACGAATTAAGCCTTTTAGACGACCTTACTTTTGCAAGAGTACAACAAACAGAAAGCACTTTTGCTAATGTACACTTATACCTCAACTACACTGAGTTCTCTAAGTTATTAAAGCAAAATATTGCCCTCAACAAAAAGCAAGAACAACAAATTGGACGCTGGGCAGAATGGGCAGAGCTAGATTTAAAAACCAAAGACAACAGCTTAATGTTCTCTGGATTTACATTGGCACAAGACTCATCCAACAATTTCTTAAATACACTGAGTGGGCAAAAACCCCAAACCATTTTAATGGATGCTATTTTACCTTCCAACACACAAAAAATGGAAGTGCTAGGCATAAATGATTTTCGTTACTTTTATGCAAAGTACACTGACTTTTTAGCCAAACACAACAACCTTTACGAGCATAACAAGTGGATTCAAGAAAGGGATAAAGAATATGGATTTAATCTAGAAAACACCTTTGCCGCGATTATAGGAAATGAACTTAGCCATATCAGCACTTTTGCCTCTTCTGGCAATATCGAAAACTATGTTGTTGTACAATCTAACTCGGAAGCTGTTGAAATGCTACGACACCTCAACAAAAACATAACTGAAAACCCATATAACGACAAACACAGAGGTGTTAAACTTTACAAACTACACATCCCCGATGTTTTACAAAGGGTGCTTGGAAACATGTTCAGCGCTGTCTATGAAAATTATTTCTGCTGGATAGATGGATACTTGGTTTTCGCTAACTCACCAATAGCATTGAAAACATTTATAAATAGTAACCTTTCTAGAAAAACACTAGCAAATAATATCTACTATCAAAATTACACCGAAAGCATTTCATCTAAATGCAACTATCTTTTTTACAGCAACCCATCTTTAAATAACTGGACTTCGGATTTGTATAAAAACTTTCAAGACTGGGTAAATGTAGAAGATTGGTCAAACATCAATGCTTTTGCTTATCAATTAACAACAAATAACGAGCTTTTTTACAATAGTGCAGTTTTACATTACGAACCTAATATGCGTGACGAAAGCCAATTATTATGGAGCGTTAGCTTAGGAAATACATTCAGCATGCAGCCGCAATTCATCACCAATCATTATACCAAACTACAAGAAGTATTGGTGCAAGATGACGGCCACCAATTACATCTCATCAGCACTAGTGGAAAAACATTATGGATCAAAAAAATAGGTGGAAAAATTTTAGGTAAAATCAATCAAATTGATTTTTACAAAAACAAAAAACTGCAATTAGTTTTTAATACTGCAGACAGTATATATATGCTTGACAGAAATGGAAATAATGTAGAAACCTTTCCAAGAAGGCTAGAAAGCAGAGCCTCCGCTGGACATACTTTAATAGACTATGACAATAACAGAAAATACAGAATTTTAATTCCTGCCGAAGACAAGAAGGTGTATAACTATGATAAAAATGGAGAAATTGTAAAAGGTTGGAAATTTGAAAAAATGCCAGAACACATTACGCAATCTGTACAATACCACTTACATAAGAGCAAGGATTTTATTTATGTAGTAGACCAAGCCGGAAATGCTAAAATTGTTGGAAGAAACGGCAAAGAACGTATTGGACTAGGAACAATTCCTATGGCTGATACTTACCATATTGATAAGCAATACGGATATATTTATAGCACCGATTCACAAGCTAATGTTTGGCTAACAGATTTAGAAGGAAAGCAGTCAAAAATTAAAACAAACAAGCTAACAAATCCTCACCACTTCATTGCACAAAACATCAATGAAGATGAGTTAACTGAACTCATTATTTTGGAAGAAAAACTCAGTTGTTATCAATTAGAAGCAGAAGTGTTTGACTATGCTACTAGCAGTGATTATGCTCCACAAATTTTTGAATTTAACAGTCAACACTACATTGGTCTAAGCCAAGGGGAGAACTGCTACCTCTTAAAATCGAATGGGAATTTATACCCAGGTATGCCACTATATGGGCAAGGCACTTTCAATTGTTCTGATACCGACAAAGACGGACAATTAAACTTAGTAATCGGAAGTGGAGATCTGCTATATAACTATTCATTAGAGTAAGAGAGTATGAAACCAAAACTTATCAACTCTAATAACAAGCTTGCTTTTTATGCTTTAGATAATAGCAAGTTGGATGGAATACCCATGTTTGGCGATGCAGTTCCTGCTGGACCTACTTCTCCCACCCAAGATTATTTGGATATGGATTTGAACTTACACGACTTTCTGGTGCAAAATCCAGAAGATACTTTTTGCGTGAGAGCTATTGGCGACTCAATGATTGATGCCAACATACAAAGTGGAGATGTAATGGTGGTAGATAAAGCATTAGAACCAAAAAACAACGATATTGTATTAGCTGTCTTGGATGGAGAATTCACCGTAAAACACATTAGAAAAAGCGAAGGAGAACTTTATCTCATGCCTGCCAACAATAATTACCAACCTCTCAAAATCACCTCTGAAGTAGATTTTAAAGTTTACGGTGTAGTTACGTTTGTGATTCAAAAGGCGAACACTAGAACACAATAATCTATCTCAACAATCCAAACGAAATAACTGGTACAAATGCTTTAAAATCGGCAGTTATTATAGAAGGTTGTATCAACCACATTTTGTCATTATGAGGTAATAAAAACTGTACAGCTAAACCATACTTAGCTTGATAGTTAATTACCTCTTCTTTATCCAAAGAAATTCCTGCCAACACACCCATTCCTATTTGATGATGCAATAATTTACTAGCTCCTATCAATGCATTTACATCCTCTAAAGATGCTTCAGCACTAGCAGTCAACATAAATCCTTTTTGCTCATTTTTATAAAATCCTTTTTGCCCCAGCACATATGGATAACCATAAGTCATTCCATGATACCAAAGCTTAGCCATGAAAGGAGCGTCCGTTGGCTTGTCGTACTGTTGCAATCGGTTGTCCTCAATAATTTTAATGAGTAGTTCAGCATATTTAGGGTTGGTAGCATAGCCTGCCTTTTTTAATCCTTTTGCCCACCCTTTATAGTCATTAATAGCCAATTCAAATAAGTTGGCATAGCGTGCTTTTTGTAAAAATACAGAATGATCTCGGTAGGAAGCCGCTACCGTTGGGTATTTACGAAAACACTCTTGCGCTTCGTCATCATTATGATATACTTTTTTACCCTTCCAACTACTATGGCACTTAATTCCAAAGTGATTTTTCGATTTTCTTGCTAGCTCACTATTTCCATTTCCACTTTCTAAAACACCTTGTGCTAAGGTAATACTAGCTGGAATACCGTATTGATGCATTTCTGTAACAGCTAAATCTTTGTATTTAGAAATATACTCAGCTCTACTCATATCCTGAGCAGCAACTAAGTTCGTCCAAAAAAACAATATAATAATTAATCGATTCGCCATCCTTTCTTCTCTATTCGTTGGTTCATACCTGCAATACCTTGTAAACCTCCTGTGTGTATCAGCAAAATGGTAGTTCCTTCACGAAAATAATCTTTTGCTATTAAATCGAAAACACCAAAAAAGAGCTTTCCAGTATACACTGGATCTAACGGAATACCATGTATTTTCTTAAAATCGTTCATGAAATCAATCAATCCTTTATTAACTTTAGCATAACCTCCAAAATGAAAATCCAAACACAATTCCCAATTGACATTCTTTACATATTGTTGAATATCATTCCTTAAAAAATCGCCTCCTTTCAAAACTGGAAAACCAATGGCTTTCTGATGAGCTTCTAAACTATTGATAATCCCTGCTATTGTCCCTCCTGTTCCACAAGCGCAACATACCACATCAAAATCGTTGTTCTGAATAATCTCTTCACAACCTTTTACAGCTAATGCATTCGTACCTCCTTCTGGAATAATGTAGCAGTCAAGAAACTCTTTACACCAATCAATTTTTGATTTTTCTCTATATGTTTCTCTTGCTATATATTGAAAACTCATCCCAAACGCTTTGGCTTGCCCCAATGTTGGATTGAGCGTCAAACACTCCTCTCCTCTTATCAAACCAACACTTTCCATACTCATTGCTACAGCCGCTGCGGCAGTTGCTACAACATGATTAGAAAAAGCTCCTCCAAAAGTCAACACTTTAGCGTAGCCCTTTTGCTGCGCTTCTAACAAATTGTATTTCAGCTTGCGCAATTTGTTTCCTGAAACAAGGGGATGAATCAAATCTTCTCTTTGCACCAAAACACGTATGTTTTTATTGCTTAAAAGCGTGCTATTTACTTCTTGAATTAGGGGTTGTATGACTGCGGAAAACACAGGGCAATATACCAAATGATTGTTGTAAATTTGCTGGACAAATTCAGCTGTATGCCTGCTTTGTTCAACAATAATAAATTAGATCCGGAAGACTATTATAAAAGCCCTGAAGGCTACATTGTCTTTACCAAGAAATACCACCTCAAAAGAGGGTATTGTTGTAAAAGCGGATGCAAACATTGTCCATACGGCTACGATAAAAAGACAGGATTATTCAAAAAGGATAAAAAGAAATGACGGATTTTCAGTGCAGTATTTTAGAAGGCATTCCTGCCCAAATCCCTAGCAAGCAGGAGTATGACATAAACATCAATCACGCGCCTAAGCGCAAGGATATTTTAAGTAAAGAGGAGAAAGAACTAGCATTGAAAAATGCTTTGCGTTACTTCCCTGCTGAGCAACATACTGTATTAGCAGAAGACTTTGCTCAAGAGCTAAAAGAATACGGTCGTATTTACATGTTCCGCTACCGCCCGAATTATGAAATGAAGGCGCGTGACATCAACGATTATCCAGGNAAGTCATTACAAGCNAAGGCNATCATGCTNATGATTCAAAANAANTTGGATTATGCAGTNGCACAACACCCTCACGAACTCATNACNTACGGAGGNAANGGNGCNGTNTTTCANAACTGGGCTCAATATCGATTGTGCATGCANTANCTAGCAGAAATGACCNATGAGCAAACGCTAGTAATGTACTCTGGGCATCCAATGGGATTATTCCCTTCACATAAAGATGCNCCAAGAGTAGTTGTTACCAANGGNATGATGATCCCAAACTATTCCAAANNAGATGATTGGGAAAAGTTCAATGCTTTAGGTGTTACTCAATTCGGTCAAATGACAGCCGGCTCTTACATGTACATCGGCCCNCAAGGAATTGTGCACGGAACAACCATCACCGTGTTAAATGCAGGAAGAAAAATTGGTAATGATGGATTAGCAGGTAAGTTATTTGTTACATCTGGATTAGGAGGTATGAGTGGAGCTCAGCCAAAAGCTGGCAACATTGCAGGATGTATTACCGTAATCGCAGAAGTAAATCCAAAAGTAACGCACACACGACATTCTCAAGGATGGGTAGATGAAGTCATTGAAAACCTAGATGAATTATGCAGTCGTATAAGGGAAGCCAAAGCAAATAAAGAAGTCGTTTCTATCGCTTATCAAGGGAATATTGTAGATATATGGGAGCGTTTTGACGAAGAAGATATTTATATCGACTTAGGCTCTGACCAAACCTCATTACACAACCCATGGGCAGGCGGATATTATCCTGCCGACATCAGCTTCGAAGATGCCAATGATATGATGGCAAATGAGCCAGAAAAATTCAAAGAAGCCATTAAAGATACTTTAAGAAGACATGCCGCTGCAGTAAATAAGCACACTGCTAAAGGAACTTATTTCTTCGATTATGGAAATGCCTTTTTACTAGAAGCGTCTAGAGCGGGAGCTGACATCATGAAGGAAGATGGGAAAACTTTCAAATATCCTTCTTATGTACAAGATATCATGGGACCTATGTGTTTTGATTATGGATTCGGTCCTTTCCGTTGGGTATGTGCTAGCGGAAAAGCAGAAGACCTAGCTGAAACAGACCGTATTGCTTGTGAAGTATTGGAAGAGATTCGCAAAAACTCACCAGCAGAGATACAACAACAAATGGCCGACAATATTCAATGGATTAAAGGTGCTCAAGAAAATAAGTTAGTAGTAGGCTCTCAAGCTAGAATCCTATATGCTGATGCTGAAGGAAGAATTAAAATTGCAGAGGCCTTCAACAATGCTATTAAAGAAGGGAAAATTGGTCCTGTAGTTCTAGGCCGTGACCATCATGATGTTTCTGGAACTGACTCTCCTTATAGAGAGACTTCTAACATTTATGACGGCTCTAGCTTTACTGCCGACATGGCTATTCACAATGTAATTGGTGATGGCTTCCGTGGGGCTACTTGGATTTCTATCCACAACGGTGGTGGTGTTGGCTGGGGAGAAGTAATTAATGGAGGATTCGGCATGTTAATAGATGGGACTGAAGACAGTAATCGAAGATTAAAAATGATGCTTCATTGGGATGTAAACAACGGAATTGCTAGAAGAAGTTGGGCAAGAAACGAAGAAGCCATATTTGCTATAAAGCGAGAAATGGATCGTACACCAAACTTAAAGGTAACACTTCCAAATATTGTGTCGAAAGATATTTTAAAAGGTAAGTTTTAGAAAGATACTCCTAAATTAATATTCAATTTAAGACCATCATCCTTTAAAGCTTTTAAATCTGTAAACTCTATTTCTCCATAATTTTGTTGAGAAGAGTTAACATCTTCAATTATGTATCCAGCAGCCAAGTCAAGAGCTATGACTTTTCTTATTTTGAATTGAAATCCTCCTCCAATACCTCTTCCTATCCTATTACTTCTTTTATTGTAATTATTAAAATTGTCGTTAATATCTAAGAACGATTCGATATAATGCGTAAATGAAGCAAAAAGATTAAAATAAAAACCAAAGGGAGCATTCCAACCAAAATAATATTTCATCTCTGGCCTTACGGAATAGCCAGTATATTGGTATGCATCCTCATCTATTAAGGAAACATTTTCAAATTTTCCGTAAACCCATTCATCTTGATCAGAAATTTTCAATAAGGTGAGTTTTGAAGCAAATTGAGCGGTACTTAACGATTGGCCCTTATCTAACATTCGTTCATAACTCAAACCAAATGAACTCGGCTCTTCAAAAATAGCATACATGGGTACACTTACAATATTTCTCTTTACAAAAAAAGATTGCGCGCTTAAATTCCAAGAAAAAAATAAAATTAAAACTGTAATTCGTACTATATTCATAGTTGCAATTTCAAAACTTTTAACAATCCGTTAAAGATACATAAATGTACATTCTTACTCTTTCAACGAAACATTTCTTACCTTTATCGAATGAAAATACATAAAACCGACTGTGTTTTAAATGAATATACAGCAGAGGAGCTGAACGAAAATCAACAAGATTTACTCCAAAAAGCACATCGTATTTGCTCAGATGCTTACGCACCATACTCCATGTTTAAAGTAGGTGCGAGTTTAGTTTTGAAAAATGGACAAATTATTAATGGAAGCAATCAAGAAAATGTTGCCTACCCCTCTGGTTTATGTGCAGAAAGAGTAGCTATTTTCAATGCTGGAGCCAATTTTCCAAATCAAAAAATAAAGCAAATTGCTATCGTAGCACATGCCGATTTTAACCTAAATAAACCTGTTATGCCTTGTGGCGCATGCCGACAAGCCATGATAGAATATGAACAACGACAAGGAGAGAAAATCGAAGTATTGCTTCAAGGGAACAAAGGAAATATCTTTGTTTCAGAGAGTGTAAGTAACTTACTCCCCTACGCCTTTGAATGCGAAGAATTAAAAAAGTCGTAAACTAATCGTATTTATATTAAATTTGCCCAGATTATAACCATATTGAAATGGCAAAACAGATTACTAAGAAAACCTATCTAAATTGGTATAAAGACATGTTACTTTGGCGTAAGTTCGAAGACAAATCTGCAGCACTTTATATCCAGCAAAAAATTAGAGGATTCTTACACTTATACAACGGACAAGAAGCCGTTTTAGCAGGTTGTATAGAAGCTATCAATCCTAAAAAAGACAGATTTATTACTGCGTACCGAAACCATGTTCAACCAATTGCACTTGGCGTAGAACCTAAATATATCATGGCAGAAATGTTTGGTAAAATCACTGGATGTTCAAAAGGAAATGGCGGCTCTATGCATATGTTTAGCAAAGAGCATAATTTCTTTGGAGGGCACGGTATCGTTGGAGGACAAATCCCTTTAGGTGCTGGGCTTGCTTTTGCAGATCAATATAATGGAAATGACTCTGTAACACTATGTTTTATGGGTGATGGAGCCGTTAGACAAGGCGCTTTTCATGAGGCGCTTAACTTAGCAATGCTTTGGAAACTTCCAGTCATCTTTATTGTAGAAAACAATGGTTATGCCATGGGAACTTCGGTAGAAAGAACTGCTAACCACACTGAGATATGGAAACTAGGACTTGGTTATGAAATGCCTTGTGGCCCAGTTGATGGAATGGACCCTGTCGCTATGTATGAAGCGGTTGCGGAAGCAGTAGCCCGTGCTAGAAAAGGAGATGGTCCTACCCTCTTAGAAGCAAAAACATACAGATATAAAGGACACTCTATGTCGGATGCTCAGCATTACCGAACAAAAGATGAGGTAGCAGAATATCAAAAAATTGACCCTATCACTAATGTGTTAGAAGTGATTAAAAAGAATAAATACGCAACGGAAAAAGAGATTGAAAAAATCAATCAAGAGGTTAAAGAAATTGTAGCAGATGCCGTAAAGTTTGCAGAGGAATCACCATTCCCAAAAGAGCAAGACCTTTATGACAGCGTTTACGAACAAGAAGACTATCCGTTTATTAAAGACTAATTATGGCAGAAATTGTAACAATGCCTAGACTAAGCGACACCATGACTGAAGGTGTTGTAGCAAAGTGGCACAAACAAGTTGGAGATGCTGTTTCTGAAGGTGATTTATTAGCTGAAATCGAAACAGACAAGGCTACCATGGAATTTGAAAGCTTCCAAGAAGGTGTGCTTTTACATATTGGCGTGGATGAAGGAGGTAAAGCTCCTGTTGATAGCATCTTAGCTATTCTTGGAGAAAAGGGAGAAGATGTAAAAGCTATCCTGAAAGAGCATGAAAAAAATGCTGAAAAGGAAGAAAGCGCACCAAAAGAAGAAAAAAAAGAGGTTAAAAAAGAAGTTCCAAAGACAGCAACTCCATCTTCTCCAAAAACAGTAGAAAGCAAACCAGTAGCAACTACTACTATTGCCACTCCTACTAATGGAGATGTAAAAGCTTCTCCTTTAGCTAAGAAATTAGCTGAAGAGCGTAACATCAACCTTTCTTTTATTATGGGGACTGGTGATGGCGGAAGAATTGTAAAAAGAGATATTGACAACTATAGTGGCGGAACTGCTCATGCTGTAGAAAGATACACAGAGGCTCCTGTTTCACAAATGCGCGGTGTTATTGCACAGCGTTTGGGTGAAAGTAAATTTTCAGCTCCACACTTCTACCTTACCGTAGAAATCGACATGGATAATGCGATTGATGCGCGCCAAGCTATTAATGGTGTTTCTCCGGTTAAAGTTTCTTTCAATGATATGATTGTAAAAGCAACTTCAATGTCGCTACGACAACATCCTGAAATCAACTCAAGCTGGCAAGGCGATACTATTCGATATAATGAACACATCCATATTGGCGTAGCAATGGCAGTAGAAGACGGCTTACTTGTTCCTGTAGTTCGTTTTGCTGATACAAAGCGTTTATCACAAATAGCCGCTGAAGTAAAAGACTATGGAGCGCGTGCTAAAGCGAAAAAGCTACAGCCGGAAGATTGGCAAGGAAACACTTTCACCATTTCCAACCTAGGAATGTTTAATATTGAAGAGTTTACAGCAATAATCAACCCACCTGACGCTTGTATTTTAGCAATAGGTGGAATCATTGAAAAACCTGTTGTGAAAAATGGTCAAATTGTTGTTGGAAAAACAATGAAGGTGACACTTTCTTGCGACCATAGAGTTGTAGATGGTGTGGTAGGATCTAAATTCTTGGCAACTTTGAAAAATTATTTAGAAAACCCTGTCTTATTCATGGGCTCACAATCCATCTAATATTTATTCATAAATAATATTCAAGCCCTATCTTCCGATAGGGCTTTTTTTTATCTTTAACCCATGCATGTACTAGCTACGCCCATAGCATATTTGAAAGGAGTTGGCCCTAAAAGGGCTGAAGTGCTAGAAAAAGATTTAGACATTCGAACCTACGAAAACCTGCTGCACTACTATCCTTTTCGTTATGTAGATAAAAGTCAGTTTTACAAGGTAAGCGAGATCCATAGTGATTTACCCTACATTCAAATAGTAGGAAAGATTGTGCGAATGAAGGAAGTGAGCGCCAAAAGAAGTAAACGATTAGTTGCTTATTTGCAAGATAAAACCGGCTTGCTAGAATTGGTATGGTTTAAAGGAACAAAGTGGGTTAAAAACAGCATTAAACCTAATACACAATATGTAGTTTTTGGAAAACCGAATTTATTCAATGGAAAAATAAACATTGTACATCCAGAAATAGAGTCAGTTGAAGAGTATAAAAAAGGGAAAAGCAGCAAAATGCAGCCCATGTATCCTTCCTCCGAAAAACTAAGCAATAAAGGACTAAACAATAAAGCCATTGGCAAGCTAACACAAGCTCTTTTACCACAGCTTAAAAATCAAATTCGAGAAACACTATCTGCCGATTTACTTCAAAAACTAAATTTACCTTCTAGAGAAGATGCTCTTTTCAATATTCACTTTCCAAAAAACACACAAGATTTACAAAGAGCGCAGTATCGCTTAAAGTTTGAAGAATTATTTTTCATTCAACTGCAACTGATTCAGATGAAGCAAGTTCGACAACAAAAGATGAAAGGACATAATTTCTCTACCATAGGCGAACACTTCAATCAATTTTTCAACAAGCATCTTCCGTTTGAATTAACTAATGCCCAAAAGCGTGTTTTGAAAGAGATAAGAAGAGATTGTGGCGGACAACATCAAATGAATAGACTGCTCCAAGGAGATGTTGGTAGCGGTAAAACATTGGTTGCTCTCATGAGCGTTTTAATTGCTATTGATAATGGCTTTCAAGCATGCTTGATGGCCCCTACTGAAATTTTAGCCAATCAACATTTTGAAACCATTAATGATTTTTTAATAGATCTACCCATCAAAGTAGGTTTACTAACAGGTTCTAAAAAAGCTGCTGAAAGAAAAATTTTACATCAAGAACTAGAAAATGGCGAAATTCACCTTCTTATCGGAACTCATGCCCTTTTAGAAGACAAGGTGAAATACAAAAACCTAGGAATAGTCATTATTGATGAGCAGCATCGATTTGGCGTTGCGCAACGCGCAAAAATGTGGAAGAAAAATACTCAGCCACCACATATTTTAGTAATGACTGCCACCCCTATCCCTAGAACATTAGCCATGACTCTCTATGGAGATTTAGATGTTTCTGTCATTGACGAGCTGCCTCCCGGAAGGAAAGAGATAAAAACCGTTTGGAAATCTGATAGCAATCGTTTGCGTGTTTTTGGATTTATTCACAAAGAAATAAGAAAAGGTAGGCAAGCCTATATCGTTTACCCTCTTATTCAAGAAAGTGAAAAGCTAGATTACAAAGACTTGATGGATGGTTACGAAAGTGTTCGTCGGGCTTTCCCAGAACAACAAATCAGTATTGTGCATGGACAAATGAAAGCCGAAGACAAAGATTTTGAAATGACTCGATTTGTAAAAGGTGAAACGCAAATCATGGTGGCTACCACCGTTATTGAAGTAGGTGTAAATGTACCTAATGCCTCTATTATGCTCATTGAAAGCGCTGAACGTTTTGGACTTTCTCAACTGCATCAGCTTAGAGGACGAGTAGGAAGAGGTGCGGAACAATCGTATTGCATTTTAATGAGTCGCAACAAGCTCAGCGAAGACGCTCAAAAACGCTTGAAAACCATGGTTCGTACTTCTGACGGCTTCGAAATAGCCGAAGAAGATTTAAAACTCAGAGGACCTGGCGATTTGATGGGCACTCAACAAAGCGGAGTACTCGACCTTAAATTAGCAGACTTGGTAAAAGACAATGCTATTTTACAATACGCACGCCAAATGGCGATTGAAACACTAAAAGAAGATCCTGCTTTAAGCTTATCTAAAAACAAAAACATAGCCAGTGCTTTTCAAGAGCATATGAGAAATCGTTGGCAATGGAGTAGGATTTCTTAATTGATTATTCTTTACTACAACTTTCGTTAAGGCTGAAGCTATAAATCCAGTAGGAACAGCAACCAATCCAATTCCTATCAAAACTATAAATGAAGTGAATATCTTTCCTCCAACTGTAATAGGATAAACATCTCCATAACCAACAGTTTTCAATGTAACTACAGCCCACCACATAGAATAAAAAATAGATTGAAAAACTTCTACCAATATTCGTATCATCTTTAATAATTAATGTAGTCAGAAAGTCTTTCATAATTTCAATATTGAAGGCAAAATTTATAAAATGTAAAATATAATTATACCCCATCATCATATTGTTATATCATCAAATCAAATACATACATTCATTTTCTTACTTTTGCGACACTAATTACTAGAATTGATGAAGATATCATACAACTGGCTGAAGCAATACATCAATGTTGACTTAGACCCCAACAAATTAGCACAGCTGCTTACAGACACTGGACTAGAAATAGAAGGCATAGAAACAGTAGAAAGAGTAAAAGGCGGCTTAAAAGGAGTTGTTATTGGCGAAGTCTTAACCAAGGAACAGCACCCCAACGCAGATCGACTAAGTGTAACAACTGTAAATGTAGGAGCTGATAAACCTCTGCATATTGTATGTGGCGCACCCAATGTAGCAGCAGGGCAAAAAGTTCCTGTAGCTACTATCGGAACAGTTATGTATAGCGGAGATGATTCTTTCAAAATCAAAAAAGGTAAAATCCGTGGCGAAGTTTCGGAAGGAATGATTTGCGCAGAGGATGAACTAGGCCTAGGAACAGATCATGATGGAATTATGATTTTAGATGCCGATGCTCAAATTGGCATGCCTGCTAGCGAATATTTTAAGCTTGAAAGTGATACCGTCTTTGAAATCGGACTAACACCAAATCGTTCAGATGCTATGTCCCATCTAGGTGTAGCTCGTGATTTGATGACTGTTCTCAAACTGAAAGGTGAGAACATTTCTATTAATCGACCAAGTGTGGAAGATTTCAAAACGGACAACAACAACCTTCCCATTGATATAGAGGTAAAAGATTTTGTTGCTTGTCCACGCTATACTGGACTAAGTATTCAAGGTGTAAAAGTAGCCCCTTCTCCAGATTGGTTACAAAAAAGACTAAACGCAATTGGATTGAACCCTATCAATAATGTAGTAGATGTAACTAATTATGTACTTCACGAAACAGGGCAACCATTACACGCTTTTGATGTAGCGGCTATAGAAGGTAAGAAAGTTATTGTTCAGCAACTAGCCGACAAAAGCAAGTTCACTACTTTGGATGAATTAGAAAGAGAATTATCTAATGAAGATTTGATGATTTGCAACGCCCATGAAGGCATGTGTATTGCTGGTGTTTTTGGTGGCATTAAATCAGGAGTTAGCGACAACACAACCGATGTATTCTTGGAAAGTGCTTACTTCAATCCTGTTTCGGTTCGTAAAACAGCTAAAAGACACGCTTTAAGCACAGATGCCTGTTTCCGTTTTGAGCGTAGCGTAGATCCAAATTTGGTCATTTACGCCTTGAAAAGAGCAGCACTACTCATTCAAGAAGTAGCGGGCGGAAGTATTGCTTCTGAAATTACAGATTTATACCCTAATCCAATTCAAAATTTTGAAGTCAGCTTAGCATACAATAAAGTAGATAATTTGATTGGAGAAAAGATAGACCGAGAAATTATTCAATCTATCCTAACAGATTTAGAAATTGAAATCGTGAAATCTACAGAAAATGGATTGGAATTATCTATCCCTCCTTTCCGTGCAGATGTGCAAAGAGCAGAAGATGTAATTGAAGAAATTTTACGCATTTACGGCTACAACAGCATTGCTATTCCAAGTCAAGTGCGCTCATCGCTTTCGTATGCCGAAAAACCAGATGCAGAACGCCTACAAAACATGGTGTCCGACCTCTTAAGTAGCAAAGGTTTTAATGAGTGCATGAATAACTCATTAACAAAAGCATCACATCCAGGCTTAATTGAAGAATTAAGTTTAGAGCATCAAGTGGAACTTTTAAATCCGTTGAGTCAAGATTTAAATGGAATGCGTCAAACCTTATTGTTTAGCGGATTAGAAAACATTGCATACAACATCAATCGCAAAAATGCTGACTTGAAGCTTTACGAATTTGGAAAGACCTATCATTTATACAAAGAATATACCGAAAACAGAAAGCTCATACTTTTGGCTTGTGGCCAACAGAAAGCAGAAAATTGGAATAATAAAAACGATAAAGTTGATTTGTTCTGGATTAAAGAACAAGTAGAGCATATTCTTATCCGATTAGGTATTACAAAACTGAAAGGGATAGCTACAAAAAATTCTTATCTAAATAATGGATTTAGTTTTACTGTAAAGAAAAACACAGTCGCTACTTTTGGGACCGTAAAGAAGAAAATGCTCAAAGCATTTGATGTAAAAAGTGAAGTATTATACGCTGAATTTAACTGGGACACAATTTTAGAACTGTGTAAGGCAAGTAAAACAACCTATCAAACTGTGCCGAAATTCCCTGCAGTTAGAAGAGATTTAGCTTTACTAGTAGACGATTCAGTAGAATTTAAAACACTACAATCTCTGGCTAATCAATGTGAAAATCAACTCATAAAATCTATCAACTTATTTGATGTTTACGAAGGGGATAGACTTCCAAAAGGCAAGAAATCTTATGCACTGAGTTTTGTACTACAAGACGAGAATAAAACACTAACAGATAAACACATTGATAATGTAATGGACAAACTGATTAATGTATTTAAAGAGAAAGCGGGGGCAGAAATTAGAATGTAATTGCATTTTCATATATTTGACAATCGAGAATTTAATCTAAACAACTAGGTACAATGAAAAAAGTTGCCTTATTATTTGCAACAGTATGTTTATGGGGGTTTTCCCAAGCACAAGAAAGCGTAATTAAGATAAGCAGTGGAGATGCTGCTTTTGGACGCTACGAAATTTCTTACGAACGCACCTTTAATGAAGGGATGAACAACATCAAATCTTCAGGGAAGTTGCGCTCGCAAAAAGCATGGCCAAATATTTTAACTAAAAGTTCATTTCAGGTGTCGTTTAGTTATATTTCCAAAAAACACTCTCAAACTTTCGGCAACGGACTAACTGCTGTTGTCGACACTAACTCAAACCATGACCTTGGAAATTTAAATAATGGATTACAAGTAGTAGACCATTCCTCTATTCATTCGGTTTCTAGAAACACAGTATCAACCGTTTCTGGTATTGCATTTGAGGGCGAGTATAGAAGCTATATCAAAACCTATAAACAAAATATAGGCGATGCTCCTAGGGGATGGTATATAGCTCCTTTCTTCCGTTTTCAAACAACTACATTAGATTTTGATGACAATACTGCGGAGGAAGTAAACTGGGCAATGAATAGACTAATGTATGGCGATGACAATGTTTTTAATGGAAATACAGGCCCTTGGGAAGGTGACGAAGACACTGGAACACCAATAACATGGACAAATCCTAACTCTATTCCTGATGGATTGAGATGGCACGATGTTTCTTTTAAACAAAATGAAACAGTCTTAGCTGGCGGATTAGCAATTGGTCGTCAATGGTTATTCGGTGACAAAATCTCTTTAGATGTTCAGGTTGGACCTCAGTATAAACTAGTAACTAGAAGTGAGCGTGTATTCAACGGAAACGATACTTGGAACATGAATCAACAATCTAATAATGTTAATAATCTAGCATATCCTGCTGAATTTTATTTCTTCAATAAATATGGAGATGTATATGATTTTGAAGGAAATGGAGGAGATAATGAAGTTGCTAACGGATATTTTGGAATAGTAGATGAAGATGGAACTGCGGTTGTTATAAATGGAAAAGGTGATGATACTACTCTGGGTTACATGACTGGTTTTTACAGAGATTTACCTGGCCTTACTGATTTTGCAAAACTAGAAACATATAGACTGAAGGTACGCATTGGTTATGCCTTTTAATAAATTAGAAATTATACACTATGAAAAAGATATTTATACCTGTAATTGCACTCTTAGGTTTAACTGCATGCCAAGATTGTAAAGATTGTACTCTTAGCACTAACGTATCAGTTTTAGTAGAAACCTTCAACCCTAACACTTCATCAACAGTTGCATTAGAAGACCAAAGCGGAGTATTTGTTTTACCAACAACTGGATCAGAAGTTTTGGAAGACTTATTTACCCCTGTTGGTTACGGAGAATTTTGCGGAACTGAGTTAAAAGATGTGGATGATCAAAGTGTCACTACGACAGAATCAATTGGTGATTCAGCTACAACCTTATATACATATACCTGGACACAAACTTATGATTGTAAATAATCTAATAAACATATTATACCAACAAAAAAGCCTGCAAAAGCAGGCTTTTTGTTTTTGTCAATAAGATAATTAATCGTTACTAAAATCTGTTCTTTTACCATCTTTAAATGCAATAATATGCGCATCTATATACCCTCTTGCTTCTAATTTTTGCAAATACTTCTCTGCAGAAAGGAAATTGTCGTAATTACCACAAATAAATGAGTAAAAATCCTCTCCAAGCGGAATCGTTACAATTTCTTCATGAAGGTATATATCAATTGGCATACTGTACTCATTAAATATTCCTAACGAAATACGAAAAACTGCACCTTCTAAAAAATCAAGATTTACCTTATCATTTTTAACTCCAGTCCTCACGTACTCCTTATAGATATCTGTCAGTTCTCTTTTGTATTTTTCATGTAACTTAAAGGATTTCATAGCATTCTTATCGTCCTTTAACTGATTGTATAAAGCTATTTGGTTTTGATATCCAAAAAGGAAATATTCATCCATATCAGTACA
>PAYR01000021.1 GCA_002715345.1 Flavobacteriales bacterium
TATTCGGACTCTGCCGATAAAGCCAGTCGCTTCATTGCCAACTGCAACCAAAAGAAAATACCTTTGGTGTTTTTACAAGATGTAACAGGCTTTATGGTTGGTTCTCGATCCGAGCATGGAGGCATTATTAAAGACGGTGCTAAAATGGTAAATGCCATGAGTAATTCGGTCGTTCCGAAGTTTACCATTGTGATGGGTAACTCTTACGGAGCGGGTAATTATGCCATGTGCGGCAAGGCCTACGACCCTCGTTTGATTGTTGCTTGGCCAACAGCACAAATTGCTGTTATGGGAGGCGCACAAGCCGCTAAGGTTTTACTTCAAATTGAAAAGGCATCACTCAAAGCAAAAGGAGAAGAGATTGATGAGAAAGCAGAACAAAAACTACTCAAAACCATCACCGATCGATACAATGAGCAAACCTCTCCTTACTATGCTGCTTCTCGTTTGTGGGTAGATGCCATCATTGATCCTCTAGAAACCAGAAAAGTTATTTCTATGGGAATAGAGGCTGCTAACAATGCACCTATAGAGAAAGTGTATAATCCAGGAATTATCCAAGCGTAAAGAGGTGAAAAAAAGACATATCGTAATGTTGCTTACGATAGTGTCTATTTTACTTGCACCACTCATTGCTATGCAGTTTAGCGCAGAAGTTCAATGTACTGGAGGAGATTTCATCATCGCTGCCGTACTACTCAGTTCCTTTGCTATATTGATAGAATTCCTGATTCGCAAAACACAGCAAGGAAAATGCAGAAATTTACTCATCCTAATAGCTATACTCACCCTCCTACTCATTTGGATTGAAATAGTAATAGGGGTTTTAGTCTAAACTAGATTCGAAACATAATTCTTCAACAGAGTAATATCCATTTGCTCCTAGTATTTCTTATATTTGCCCTCTAATTTTTAGATAGAATGATCAATATTACGCTTCCGGACGGAACAGTCAAGCAAATGGAGCAATGTTCTACAGCAATGGATGTTGCTAAAAGCATCAGCGAAGGATTGGCTAGAAATGTATTGGCCGCAGAGGTAAACGGTGAAGTATGGGATGCTACACGAACCCTTAACGAAGATTGCTCTGTAAATTTGCTTACCTGGAACGATACCAATGGCAAAATGGCTATGTGGCACTCTTCTGCGCACTTGATGGCAGAGGCCTTGGAAGCGTTATATCCTGGCATTAAATTGGCTATTGGACCTCCTATTGAAAATGGTTTTTACTACGATATTGACTTAGTAGAACACAGCATCTCTTCGGATGATTTTCCGAAAATTGAAAAGAAGATGTTGGAGCTAGCTCGTGAGAAAAACAACTACATTCGTAAAAATATTTCTAAGGCAGATGCCATTGCTTTTTACCAAGAAAAAGGTAATGAGTACAAATTAGAGCTACTAGAGAGTTTAGAGGATGGAAACATCACTTTTTATACACAAGGTAACTTCACTGACTTATGCCGCGGACCACACATTCCAAACACAGGCTTTATCAAAGCAGCAAAGCTTTTAAATATTGCCGGTGCATATTGGAGAGGTGACGAAAACAACAAGCAGTTAACGCGTATTTACGGTATCACTTTCCCAAAGCAAAAGGAACTGACACAGCACTTAGAAATGCTACAGGAAGCTAAAAAGCGTGACCACAGAAAACTTGGAAAGGAATTGGAGCTTTTCACCTTCTCTCAAAAGGTAGGACAAGGTTTGCCGTTATGGCTACCAAAAGGCACTGCCCTTAGAGAAAGACTAGAAAAATTCTTGAAAAAGGCACAAAAGAAATCGGGTTACGATCAGGTGATTACACCACACATCGCTAACAAAGATTTGTATGTATGCTCTGGTCACTATGCTAAGTACGGAGAGGATTCTTTCCAACCTATCAATACTCCTGCAGAAGGTGAAGAGTTCTTGTTAAAACCCATGAACTGTCCTCACCACTGTGAAATTTACAAATCGAAGCCGAGGTCATACAAAGATTTACCAATTCGTTTTGCAGAATTCGGAACGGTTTATCGTTACGAGCAAAGTGGAGAGCTTTCTGGCCTAACAAGAGTTAGAGGATTTACGCAAGATGATGCACACATTTTCTGTACACAAAAGCAGTTAAAAGATGAATTTATCAAAGTAATTGAGTTGATTCTTTACATCTTTAAAACACTAAGCTTTGAAGAATTTACTGCTCAAATTTCCTTGAGAGATGCAGACAATCCAGACAAATACATCGGTTCTTCTGAGAACTGGGACAAAGCAGAAGCAGCTATTATTGAAGCCACTGCAGAAAAAGGTTTAAAAACTGTTGTGGAATATGGAGAAGCTGCTTTTTACGGTCCTAAACTAGACTTTATGGTAAAGGATGCACTAGGAAGAAGCTGGCAATTAGGAACCATTCAAGTTGATTACAACTTGCCAGAGCGTTTTGAACTAGAATATGTTGGTTCTGACAACCAAAACCACCGCCCAGTAATGATACACCGTGCACCTTTCGGTTCTATGGAACGATTTATGGCCTTATTACTAGAACACTGCGCTGGAAACTTCCCACTTTGGTTAACTCCTCAGCAGGCTATCATCCTGCCTATCAGCGAAAAATATCACGATTACGCAGAAAAGGTTTTAAATCTGCTAAATAATTCCGATATTCGCGCCCTCGTTGACGAGCGTGCTGAAAAGGCCGGTCGCAAGATTAGAGACGCTGAAGTGAGTAAGGTACCTTACATGCTAATTGTAGGTGAAAAAGAGGCGAGCGAGGGAACAGTGTCTGTAAGAAAGCACGGAGGAGAGGATTTGGGAAGCTTAAAATTAGATGATTTTGTACAGATCATCACCAAAGAAGTAGAGTCGTTAACGACATTTGAATAAGTAATCAATAGTTTACAACTATCGCAATAAGAAGAAGAAGAAAAAACTTCGGAAGAAGAAAGCCGGAAGAAGCGGCACACAAAATTAACCAACACATTACAGCACAAGAGGTACGTGTGGTTGGTGAAAATGTAAAAGTGGGTGTTTACCACATTACTCAAGCCATGAAAATGGCTAAAGAGCAAGAGCTTGATTTGGTAGAGATTTCACCGAAAGCTGATCCCCCAGTTTGTAAAATTATTGATTATAAAAAGTTTTTATACGACCAAAAGAAGAAGCAAAAAGCTATTAAGGCAAATGCGGTAAAAACGGTTATTAAAGAAATTCGTTTTGGTCCAAATACAGAAGAGCACGACTTGAATTTTAAAACCAAGCATGCTATCAAGTTTTTGGAAGAAGGCTCAAAAGTAAAAGCTTTTGTATTCTTTAGAGGTAGAAGTATTGTCTATAAAGATCAGGGTGAAATTTTATTACTAAAATTTGCTCAGGCAATAGAAGAATATGGCGTTGTAGAACAGATGCCAAAACTAGAAGGAAAGCGAATGACTATGTTTATCGCTCCGAAAAAGAAAAAGTAAATAATTAAATAAGCGGATAATGCCAAAAATGAAAACTAAATCCAGTGCGAAGAAGCGTTTTAAGCTTACCGGAACTGGTAAAATCAAAAGAAAGCATGCTTTTAAAAGTCACATCTTAACAAAGAAAGAGACTAAGCAAAAGCGTAACTTAACAAAAACAGGATTAGTGCACGAGTCTGATGTGGCAAGCATCAAGCAACAATTGTGTATCTGATTTAACAAATTTTTAACCAGGTTTTTAGCTCATCAAGTTCTCCTGTTGAGGAGGCGCTACCAACCAAAAACAACAAACTATGCCAAGATCAGTAAATGCTGTAGCAGCAAAGGCTAGAAGAAAAAAGGTGCTTAAGGCAGCTAAAGGTTACTTCGGCCGTAGAAAAAATGTACATACTGTAGCAAAGAATGCAGTAGAAAAAGCAATGCAATACGCCTACATTGGGCGTAAGCAAAAGAAAAGAAACTTCCGTTCATTATGGATTCAGCGTATCAACGCTGGTGCAAGAGAGCACGGAATGTCTTACTCTACCTTTATGGGAGCAGTTGCTAAAAAAGGAATCGCTCTAAACCGTAAAGTATTAGCCGATTTGGCTATGAACCATCCAACTGCTTTCAAAGCAATTGTGGATGAGGTAAAAAAATAAATCTCGATTTAATGATGATAAAAAAGCCGTTCGTTTGATCGGCTTTTTTTATTGTATCTTTGTGGGAATATTTAATTATTTATTATGAATACTGGAACAGTAAAATTCTTTAACGATACCAAAGGTTATGGTTTTATTAAAGAAGATGAGTCTGGCAAAGAGTACTTTGTACATGTAAGCGGACTTATTGATGAAATTAATGAGAATGACAAAGTAACATTTGACCTTGAAGAAGGTAGAAAAGGGCTAAATGCCGTGAATGTTAAATTAGCATAAATTACATTTCAAGAAAAAAGGAAAGCCACTCAAATGAGTGGCTTTTTTTATGGTAGGCTGTTTAACTCCTTTTTTGCCTCTGTGTTTGTTTCATCTAACCTAAGCGCAGATTGAAAATCGACACGCGATTGAGGTATATTCCCCAATTCTTTAAAACAAAGTCCTCTTGCAAAATAAGCATCGGCATATTCAGAATTGGTGTAAATAGCATCTGAAAAATAGTTAGCCGCCATTTCATACTCTTGCTTTAACCAATTTAAATACCCTAAATTATAGTTTGCAAACTGATTAAACTTATCTCTTCGCAACATGGCTTTATAACATTTTTCTGCATCAGCATATCTTTCCAACCCTTGTAAATACATCCCTTTATTATACCACCTCTGTACATTTGAAGAATCTACAGCCAGTGCATTATCGAAATACAACTCTGCTAAAGGATTACCCAAATAAGTATATACAAAAGCTAATTGTTCATAAGCATCTACATGATAAGGATCTTGCTCTACCGTTGTTTGAAATTGCGAAATAGCTTTTTCTAAATCACCTAATTCTTTAAAATTTAACCCTTTGAAATAATATGCTTTTGCCTCATAAGGATCAACTCTCAAAACATTATTTAAGTCCTTTAAAGATTCCTCATGTTTTCTATACAAATAATGTAACTCGCCTCTTAATAGTAAGGAGGCAGTATGCGCTTCTTGCGCCTCCAGATCTTTGGTTAAGTTCTTTAAGGAAGCTTTATAATAGTTTGGTCTTCCATTTACCGCAATCTGGTATTGCATTTCAGCTAGCTCAAATAATAATTCATGATTTGATGAATCTAAAGAAACGATTAACTCTTGATCTATCATTGCAGCCTCTAAATTTCCTCTGTATAAGAAAAGTTTCTTTCGTTTTTGCAGCAACGCTACATCATTAGGGTTTTGCAATAACTGCTCGCTCAGTTGTGCGATATCTGATTTTTGCTCTTTCTGTACTTGCTCTGTTCCGCAAGCTAATAGAAAGAATGATAAAACAAGTCTTAAATACCTCATACAAAAAAGAAAGCCCCGAATAACAGGGCTTTTACTTTAAGCGACTAACATTTCTTTAATTTTATTTTCTAGCTGATCGCAAAGCTCAGGATTATCCTGTAAAATATTTTTTACAGCATCTCTTCCCTGCCCCAGCTTATCTCCTTCGTAACTAAACCAAGAACCTGATTTTTGCACAATATCCAATTCTACTGCTTTGTCTAAAATTTCTCCAACTTTAGAAACCCCTTGACCATACATAATATCAAACTCCACTAGTTTAAATGGAGGTGCTACTTTGTTCTTAACTACCTTTACTCGTGTTTTATTTCCAATAGCACCATCTGCATCTTTAATTGCAGTACTTCTACGCACATCCAAACGAACGGAAGCGTAAAATTTTAATGCGTTACCACCTGTTGTAGTTTCAGGATTACCAAACATAACACCTATTTTCTCTCGCAATTGATTGATAAAAATACACGTACATCCCGTTTTACTAATTGTTCCAGTTAATTTTCGCAATGCTTTTGACATCAAACGAGCATGTAATCCAACAGAAGTATCACCCATTTCTCCTTCAATCTCACTTTTTGGCGTTAGGGCTGCTACAGAATCCACTACTAAAATATCAATTGCGCCAGAACGAATTAAATTATCAGCAATCTCTAACGCTTGCTCACCATTATCCGGCTGTGAGATTAAAAGATTATCTATATCCACACCTAAATTAGCTGCATAGTGCTGATCAAAAGCATGTTCTGCATCAATAAAAGCAGCAATCCCTCCTTGTTTCTGAGCCTCTGCAATAGCATGGATTGCTAAAGTCGTTTTACCCGATGACTCAGGACCATAAATTTCGATAACCCTTCCTCTTGGATAGCCACCAATCCCTAAAGCCAAATCTAAACCCAACGAACCACTAGGAATAGCCTCTACATTTTCAATTGCCTTATCGCCTAAGCGCATCACCGTTCCTTTTCCGTACGACTTTTCCATTTTATCCAGTGTTAACTGGAGCGCTTTCATTTTCGCTTCTTTCTCTTTACTCATCTTTTTATTGGTAAGATTCTAAAATTTGTTCTGTATGTTCTTTGGTTTTCACTTTTGTGAAAATTCTTTCAATCATTCCGTTTTCATCTATCACAAAAGTAGTTCTATGAATACCATCAAAAGTACGGCCCATGAATTTTTTAGGACCAAAAACGCCATAAGCATTCAACACTTCTTTTTCAGTATCAGCTAAAAGATGAAATGGCAGTTCATACTTTTTAATAAACTTTTGATGAGATGCTTCTCCGTCTGCACTAACACCCAACACTTCAAATCCTTTAGTTTTTAAATCTGCATAATGATCTCTTAAATTACAACTTTCTGCTGTACAACCAGGCGTACTGTCTTTCGGATAGAAATATAATACTAACTTTTTGCCTGAAAAATCAGCCAAAGTCATATCCTCTCCCAACTCATTTATAACCTTGAATTCAGGTGCTTTATCACCTTCTTTTAATGTTGTCATTAATCTAATTTTTTACATAACAAAAGACTGAATTTTTATCGAAAAAAAACTGAATATTAGACTAGTTTTATTAACAATTAATAAAAAACTATTTTAAATCTTATTTGACTAAAATTGATTTTCTTCCAATTTTCTTGGTTATGATATCGTTATCGATATTCCAGGCTCTAGCAGGGGAATATTCTCTCGCATAAAAAATAATTTGTAGATGTAATTTATTCCATAAACACTTGGGAAATAATCGTTTTGCGTCTTTTTCAGTTTGTTGTACATTTTTTCCTGAAGAAAAACCCCACCTATACATAAGCCTATGAATGTGAGTATCGACAGGAAATGAAGGAATTCCAAAAGCTTGAGACATAACTACACTGGCTGTTTTGTGTCCAACTGCGGGTAAGGACTCTAAGTCACTTAAATTATCAGGAACGATTCCGTCAAATTTTTCAATAATTATTTTTGAAAGTTTATATATACCTCTACTTTTCGAGTTTGATAAACCACAAGGTTTTATAATATTTTGAATTCTTTTTTCAGATAATTTTATCATTTCTTGTGGAGAATCTGCAAGAGAAAATAATAATGGTGTAATTTTATTTACCCTTGCATCAGTACATTGAGCAGATAACAATACAGCAATCAATAAAGTGTACGAATCTTTGTGATTTAATGGAGGTTCAATCTTTGGATATAGTTTCTCCAAAGTTTTAATTACAAATTGGACTTTTTCGATTTTTTTCATTAAAATAAAAATATAAAAAAACCTGTCTCATCAATATTGAAAAGACAGGTCTTTCAAACTAACCAAAACCACTAATTCAAAACAAAATCAACCATTCTCAACTGTTTTGAGGGCTTTACTGTTAATGCCTTAGCGAAAGACATAATGTTATTAACTGCAAAATTAGAAGGACTCAATCTGCCTTTGTTTAAACATTTTTTTGCTTCTTTTAATGCTAGAAACTCAGCTTGTAATGTGTTATCTTCAAAGATAGCCGAAAGCAATTCTTGTCGCTCTTCTAGATTCATGTCCCCGTATAAATAACGGATTAAATCTTCTTTTGTAAAGGTTTTATGCATAGATGTAAATTTATCATACACCCATATAACGCATAAAGTTTTTATATATTATATCAATCTTAAAATTATTGAATCATCAGATCAACACGATGCTCTTCCATGATTTTTCGAAGGTTAATCAAGGCATAACGCATTCTTCCTAAGGCAGTATTGATACTTACCCCTGTTTTCTCGGCAATTTCTTTAAAACTTAGTTCTTCATAATGACGCATTAACAATACTTGCCTTTGTTCTTCGGGCAACTCTTGAATCATTTTTCTTAATTGTTCATGTTGTTCGCCCTCCATCATAGTGTACTCTGAATTTTGCTCTCCATTAGATATGACATCAAAAATATCAAAGTCATCATCATCTGTCTTTGGTTTACCTGCAATTGGCATACGCTTAGCCTTTCTAAAGTGATCTATCACCAAGTTATGTGCAATACGCATAACCCAAGGCAAAAACTTGCCTTCTTCATTATATTTTCCTTTTTGTAATGATTTAATAACCTTGAAAAAAGCATCCTGAAAAATATCTTCAGCCAACGCTTGATTACGAACTTTAGAAATAATAAACGTATAAATGCGATCCTTGTGTCGATTAACCAATGTTTCCAAAGCAGAAACATTACCTTCTAAATAAGTTGATACAAGTTGTTGATCGGAAAATGTGTGCAATAACATATCTACCTCCTTTTTGATTAGTAAAAGTTTAAAGTAGAAATGTTCTTATACGCAATAAAATTAGATTTGTACTAGATAAATAAATAACAAAATCTATCGACCTTGTCTTCACAAATATAAGTGACTTTTACTTAATTTCCAAATGATAATTCGCTAACTTTGCCACTTTTGCGCCAAAAACAGTCTATTTTATGCTAAAAGAGACATATAAAAACACCAATGATTTTATCCTTGTAAAGGGCGCACGCATGCACAACTTAAAAAATGTTGATGTAGCCATACCTAAAAGAAAATTGGTGGTCATTACAGGTGTTTCAGGTTCAGGAAAATCATCTTTAGCTTTTGACACCCTCTTTGCAGAAGGGCAAAGACGCTATAT
The DNA here is from genome assembly GCA_002715345.1 of Flavobacteriales bacterium. Classification (GTDB taxonomy): domain Bacteria; phylum Bacteroidota; class Bacteroidia; order Flavobacteriales; family UBA7312; genus UBA7312. The sequence continues at coordinate 9,014 of PAYR01000021.1, forward strand.
CGAAAGTCTTTCCTCTTATGCTCGGCAATTTTTAGGAAAACTACAAAAACCAGATGTAGATCAAATCTTAGGTATCTCACCTGCAATTGCTATTGAACAAAAGGTAAATACAAGAAACCCGCGCTCTACAGTTGGTACATCCACAGAAGTTTATGACTATCTAAAATTACTTTTTGCTAGAATTGGCAAAACCATTTCTCCCGTTTCTGGAACAGAAGTTAAATCACATCAAGTAAGCGATGTAGTTGATTTCATTTCTAAACATCCAGAAGGAAGTAAGGTATTGATCTTGGCACATAGTCAAACAGAAAGAGATACTAAAAGCCATCTTAATATTTTGTTACAACAAGGATTCTCTAGAGTCAAAGTCAGGAACAACGTTCATCGAATTGATGATTTATTAGAAGATAGTAAAGAGTTTGAACAAGATCATATCTGTGTTGTTATTGATAGACTTTCTGTAAACCAAGAGGAAGACAACATCAACAGAATGGCGGATAGTATACAAACTGCTTTTTATGAAGGAGAAGGCGAATGCACTATTGAAATATTAGAGCATTCAATTGCTAATTTCTCCAATCGATTTGAGGCAGATGGATTGGTTTTTGAAAAACCTTCCGACCATTTTTTCAGTTTCAACAATCCGCATGGTGCCTGTAAAAAATGTGAAGGCTTTGGGAGCGTTATGGGTATTGATGAAAAAAAAGTAATACCTAATGAGTCTTTATCTGTGTATGAAGGAGCTGTAAGCTGTTGGAAAGGAGAGAAATTAAGCAAGTGGAAAGATCGCTTTATCATGAAGGCACATGAACATAAATTTCCAGTACACAGACCTTATTTTGAACTGAACGAAGAAGAAAAAGGAATTCTATGGAATGGCTCAAAACGCCTTAAAGGAATAAGGCGGTTTTTTACTCAGTTAGAAAAAGACAACTACAAAGTTCAAAACAGGGTTTTACTCGCAAGATACAGAGGTAAAAGCACATGTCCTGAATGTAACGGAACCCGACTACGCAAAGAAGCTCTATGGGTAAAAGTAGCCAACAAGACCATTAACGACATTGTTAATCTGCCGTTGCACGAAGCGCTAAAGTTCTTTCAAGACATAGTGTTAGGCGAACATGACCAAAAAATTGCAGAACGAATTCTGAAAGAAATTACTAATCGGCTACATTTCTTAAATGAAGTAGGACTAGGATATCTCACACTTAATCGACTATCTTCTACTCTTTCTGGCGGAGAATCACAAAGAATTAACCTTGCTACCTCACTAGGAAGTAGCCTAGTTGGTTCAATGTATATTTTAGACGAACCAAGTATTGGTTTACACTCTAAAGACACTGAACGACTTATCAATGTATTGAAGGCTTTAAAAGATGTTGGCAACACTGTTATAGTGGTAGAACACGATGAAGAAATAATGCAGGCTGCAGATGAATTGATAGATATAGGTCCTGATGCTGGTACTGGCGGAGGAAAAATTGTTTTTCAGGGCAGCTTAAAAGAAATAAATCAAAGTGAAAGCAGCTTAACAGCTCAATACCTTCATCAAAAACTAGAAATAGAGGTGCCTCAAATACGTAGACAATGGCATGAATCTGTAAAAATAAAAGGCGCCAGAGAAAACAATTTACAACACATAGATGTTGTCTTTCCTATCAACACTTTAACTGTTGTTACAGGTGTAAGCGGATCAGGAAAAAGCTCTTTAATTAAACAAATTCTTTTCCCTTCTATTCAGAAAAAAATACAAGGATACACAACCAAAATTGGCGCACATGATAGTTTGGAAGGCGACTATGAAAATATTGAGCAAATAGAGTTTATTGACCAAAACCCAATAGGCCGTTCTTCCAGATCTAATCCAGTCACATACATCAAAGCATATGATGACATAAGAAACCTATACGCTCGTCAAGCACTAGCTCAAGCAAGAGGCTTTAAAAGCGGCCATTTCTCTTTCAATATAGCTGGAGGAAGATGTGAAGTTTGTGAAGGGGAAGGAAGCATTAAAGTAGAAATGCAATTCATGGCAGATGTACATCTTCCTTGTGAAGCTTGCGATAGCCAAAGATTCAAGCAAGAAACGCTGGAAGTTAAGTTTGCTGACAAAAGTATTGCCAATATCCTTAACATGACTGTGGACGAAGCTATCTGCTTTTTTGAAGAAAATAAGCAAGAACGAATTGTAGCAAAACTATTACCCTTACAACAAGTTGGTTTAGGTTATGTTCATTTAGGACAATCCTCAAATACTTTAAGTGGCGGTGAAGCGCAAAGAATTAAACTCGCCTCTTTTTTGAGTAAAGGAAAAAATGCAGATAAAACACTTTTCATCTTTGATGAACCCACCACTGGACTACATTTTCACGACATTAACAAACTGTTAAAATCCTTCAACGGCCTGATAGATAATGGACACTCCATTATTTGCATTGAGCATAATACTGATATTATTAAATGTGCAGATTGGGTAATTGATTTAGGCCCTGAAGGTGGAGAAAACGGAGGACAACTTATATTTGAAGGAACACCGGAAGAACTTGTTAAATGCAAACAATCTTACACCGGACACTACCTTAAAGGAAAATTATAAACTATCTAAATAAGATTGCAAGATAATGGTTGCGCTGATTTCATCCACCAAAGCTTTGTTTTGCCTCACTTTCTTTTTCAGTCCACTATCAATCATTGTTTGAAATGCTATCTTGGAAGTAAAGCGTTCATCCACTCTATGTATTGAAATATCTGGAAATTCTTTTTTCAACCTTCGTACAAAAGGCTCAATAAATCGAGCACTCTCCGCGGGAGTGTTATCAAGATTTTTTGCCTCTCCTACTACAAAAGCACTCACTTTTTCCTTTGTTATATACTGTTTTAAATAGCTCATAACATCCTTAGTATGAACTGTGGTCAAACCGCTAGCGATAATTTGTTCAATATCGGTAACAGCCAGCCCTACTCTCTTTTGTCCATAATCTATTGCTAATATGCGTGGCATAAGGCAAAAATAACTAAAATCACCATAGAATTTTGTCGAAAAAAGAGGTTGCCAGCGTAAGCAATTGCATTATATTTGCGGCCGGGCAAGTCTCACACGACCAGCTCCTGCAGAACCCCCCCAGGACCGGAAGGTAGCAAGGGTATGTGGTTGTAGCGGTGCGATGTGAGTAGCTTGCCCTTCTTTTTTTTCCTATCTTTACTTTGGAGCAATTATTTTCAGGAAATGAAATTCTTTATAGACACAGCTAATTTGGCGCAAATACAAGAAGCACAAGATTTAGGAATATTAGACGGGGTAACCACCAATCCTTCTTTAATAGCCAGAGAAGGAATTAAAGGTAATGTAAACATCAAACAACACTACATTGATATTTGCAACATAGTGGATGGAGATGTAAGCGCTGAAGTCATTGCTACTGATTTTAAAGGAATCATAAAAGAAGGAGAAGAGTTAGCTAAACTACACCCTCAGATTGTAGTCAAAGTACCTATGATTAAAGAAGGTATTAAAGCCGTTAAATACTTCTATAACAAAGGAATCAAAACAAATTGCACACTTGTTTTTTCGGCAAGTCAGGCATTATTAGCCGCTAAAGCGGGCGCTACATATGTCTCCCCATTTATTGGAAGACTAGACGATATTGGAGAAAGTGGTATTGATTTGGTTGCACAAATCTGTCATATTTACGAACTACATGGTTTTGAGACACAGGTTTTGGCTGCTTCTATTCGTAGTCAAAAACACATTATACAATGCGCTGCAGTAGGTGCCGATGTAGTCACTACTCCATTAGCTCCCATTTTGGAATTATTAAAACATGATTTAACGGATGAAGGCCTTGCCAAATTCCTAGAAGACCACGCAAAGAACAATAGCTAATGCTCCTAAGAATACATCCAGACAACCCACAAGATAAAAATATTCAACAAGTAGTAGAATGCTTAAAAGATGGCGGAGTTATCATATACCCTACCGATACAGTTTATGGATTAGGCTGTGATATTTTTAAGCAAAAGGCCGTTGAGAAAATTGCACGGATTAAGGAAGTAAACATCAAGAAACACAACTTTTCTTTCATCTGCTCTGACTTAAGTCATCTTTCAGACTTCACTAAGCCAATGGACAGAAGCACATATAAATTTATGAAAAAAGCATTACCTGGAGCGTTTACCTTTATCTTAAATGCTAACAACACCATTCCAAAGCTCTTTAAAAACAACAGGAAAACTATCGGGATTCGTGTACCTAATCATCATATACCAAGGAACATTGTAGAGTCGTTAGGAAACCCCATTTTGACCACCTCTATACATGATGATGACAAAATTTTAGAATACAGCACCGATCCTGAACTGATTTACGAAAAATACAAAAACCAAGTTGATATTGTTATTAATGGTGGTTCTGGAAATCTTGTTCCATCTACGATTGTAGATTGCTCTAAAGGTGAAATTAATATAATCCGAAGAGGATTAGGCAATTTTGACGGATTGCTTTAACAATAAACTATGAACTTCTAAAACTTGAGGAATGAGTAATTGCTTTTCATCATTTACAATATGAAAATGTGCAAGCTCAATTTTTCGACTTTGCTTCCATTGCTGACTCATTCGCTCTAACACCTGAGATTCTTTAATAGCATCTCTTGACATCACTCTTTGCATACGAATTTTATCTGGAGCAGACACGCAAATAACTTGATCTAAACCTTTTTCAGAACCACTTTCAAAAATAATAGCAGCCTCTTTCAACACATAATAAGCATCTTGATTTGCACACCATTTCTCAAATGACTTCTGTACAGCAGGATGAACTAAGTTATTAATGGTTTTTAATGCTTTTTCATCATTAAAAATAATGTTCGCTAGTCGACTTTTTTGTAGGACTCCATCCATGTAAATACCTTTTCCAAAAATGGCTTTTAACTGCCCAATTAAAACATCATCAGACTGCATGCATGTTTTAGCCTCTAAGTCTGAATAAAAGACAGGTACGCCCAATTTTTCAAAAACTTGAGCAACAGTGGTTTTACCACTTCCAATACCTCCTGTCAATCCTATTTTAAGCATTATTTTTGAATTAAAATATACTCTGCTTTTGTTGGACTTAAACGAATGTTGTCTACTAAATCAGACTCTTTATTCAGTTTTACCGTCAATCTTGATTTTTCCGCATCATACTTCACTTGAGCCTCAAACATTTGTTCATTTACCAAATCAAAATCATCTAAGGAAACAACATAATGTACCGAAACTTCTTCAGGAAACAATTTCAACTCGTAACCTCTTGGAACGCCACTTACTTGAATTGGAATCATTGCTTTCCCTTCTGTAAACTGTTCTACACTTACTACATAAGTTACCTCCTGATGACTATAAGTTAACTCCTGATGCTTAGGTTCCTCTAAACGAATATTTCCTTGCGCAGATTTTGTAAGACTTTGCAAATTTAATTCTTTAGTGGAAATGGATTCTGTCGCCTCCACAACTGTCTTTGGTCCAGAAACAGTAATGTGATCAGGCTGCAGCTGAATTTTCCCTTTCTGCCTAAACAATCGTTCAAAACTGATATCCGATTTCAATGAAATAGGAATGACTTTTTGTGCCTTTTCTCCAAACATTAAATCAATACGATTAGGTTGTACATGTAACAACTGCATGTTGGTTGGTAGAGCTTCTTGCACTTCTGATAAAGATTGATCTCCTATCCAAAAATACTCCCAACTCTTTCCTTTACGCTTGGTCATAAAGTTGTCTACATTTAATGGCACCGTGCTGAAAAACTTAAACTGATGAGCTAAAAGCGCAAATCCAGGTGCTTTTACTTGCATTTGCAATACCACATCATTTTCCTCAACCAATAACTTATTCGTTGGGAAATTTTCAAAGACTACTGGAGAAGAAATGGTAGCTGTATATTCTTTGGATAAAACTGTTAGCATCCAGAAAACAGCAGACAAACCAATCAAAAAGAAAAATATAGGCAACTGAGAACGCTCTATTTTCAAGAGTGATATCAGCTGAAAAAACAATTCTTTTAATTGGTTCGACATAGTCAAAAAAAATCGGGCAAAAACCCGATTCAATTATTTTTCTTGTTCTTCTTTCTTAGGAGATAAATCTAAAGAAATAGCGCTTTTCTCTATTTTTAATTTGATGCCTTCTCCAGCCTCTATCAAAACGGTCCCTTCGCTTACACTAGAAACTTTTCCGTGTATTCCTCCGTTAGTTACAACCTTGTCTCCTTTCTTGATTTCTTCTCTAAACTTACGTTCTGCTTTTTGTTTTTTGACTTGCGGACGAATCATGAAAAACCAAAAAACCCCGAAAATTAAAACGAAGAAAATCAATGGATTTCCTCCTGCTTGTGCTTGTAATAAAATGTTCATTATTCTGTAATTACTTCTGAGTGAATACGGATTACCTTTCTGTTTGGATTAGTGTTAGCAGTTAATGTAACAGCTTTTGATTGCTTCCCTGTTCTTCCTTTACTGTCAAAGGTTACATCAATAGAAGCAGTGGATCCTGGCGCAATGGGCTCTTTTGGATAATTAGGAACTGTACAACCACAACTGCCTTTTGCATTTGAAATGATAAGTGGCGCGTCTCCAGAATTAGTAAAACGGAAAGAGTAAGTAACTTTTTCACCGTCTATCAATGTGCCGAAATCGTACTCTTCTTTTTCGAAATTAAAAGCAGGCATTCCTTCTTCTTCTGCACCTATTTGAGCTGTTTTGCTATTCGTTACCAAATCGGTTGATAACTGCTCCTTAACGTCTACTTTTTTTGCCATATCGCCACAAGATGCTACTAGCACTAATGACAAAATTCCAATACATATATTCTTCATCTTTAATGTGATTTTTCGCAAATATAAAATTATTCAATGAGACCTCTACCGATCTTTTTAATCGTTCCTTCTTTTTTAAATTCAATCAATAAGCTATCTAAAATACCATTAACAAAGTTTTTACTTTTAGGAGTACTATAATACTTAGCCATATCGATATACTCATTCATTGCTACTTTTACAGGAACTGTTGGCATTTCTAAAATTTCAGTTAACGCCATTTGCATCAATATTAGATCCATTTGCGCTACACGCTCAATTTCCCAATTGCTTGTTTTAGATGATATTAGTTCTGTAAATCGATCTGCATGAATGGTTGTTTTACAAAAAAGATCAATACAAAACTGCTTATCTTCCATATCTTTAAAAAGAGACATCAATTGTATTTTACCTTCTTCTGAATCTTTAATGGTTTTAATCACCATACTGCTGATAAAAGGCAAGTCGTCATACCAATGAATGTTTTTCTCCTCTAATAAATGCTGAAAATGCTCCTCTTCTACTAAAAACTTCCCAAATATTTTCGAAACAAACCTTTTGTCGGACTCAAAACATTGATCTTCAGCAGCCATGTATTCTTGATACTCCTGCGTTTCTTTTAGGTTGAAAAAGATTTTTTTTACCATTTCTTCCTCCCCGGCATAGGACAACTTATATGAACCTGCTAAGCTTAGTAAAGCGGTATCATCTTTTAAACCTTTTAGAAACAGGTTGTCAATAAATTTGGTGTTTGGATTTAAATCCTCTTGCGTAGGTAATTTCTTGCTTTTAGATTCCTCAATAAAATTAGCAGCATAATCTCTTAACTCTACAAAGTAAAGCAATAAGAAGGTATATAGTTCCTCCACTTCTTGTAAAGATTTTAAAAATACTTTTTCAGCTTTCGCTAAATCTCTTTGTGGAGTTTGTTGCCAAGCGTAGAGCGCTTGTAAAACACGAATACGAAGGTGTCTTCTATTCAGCATAAGAACGAAATTACAAAAAAGGAACTTGCAAAAGGACGCTTCTTTTTCAGTTGGTTATTTTTTACGCCTGAGCGTTAGCAATACGATGCTCTGCCATTATTAAAGCAGCTTCATGCGTGGTAATATCTTCTTGTTCGGCTTTCACCAAAATCTCTAAAGTAGTATCGTAAATCTTGCGAGTTCTCTCTAAAGCTTGCTCTCTATCATACCCATGCAACTCAGAATAAACATTGATTAAACCACCTGCATTGATCAAAAAGTCTGGAGCATAAACCATACCTTTAGATTTTACAGCCTCTCCATGTACTTTTTCATCTTCTAACTGATTGTTAGCAGCACCTGCAATAATGCTACATTTCAAACGACTTAAGGTGTCATCATTCACTGTAGCACCCAAAGCACAAGGGGCATAAATATCCATTTCAGTATCATAAATAGCATCTCCCATCATGATTTCTGCACCGTACATTTCAGAAACTTCTTGCAAACGAGCTTCATTAATGTCATTGATGATAACTGTTGCTCCTTCCTCTGTTAAATGCTTCACTAAATTTTCACCAACATGACCGATTCCTTGAACAACAACACGCTTACCATTCAAATCATCAGAACCCCACTTGAATTTTGCTGAAGCTTTCATTCCCATATAAACTCCATATGCAGTAACAGAAGAAGGATCTCCACTCCCGCCCATTTCAACTGGAATTCCTGTAACATGGTCTGTTTCCATCTTCACATACATCATATCTTTTGTGCTCATACCCACATCCTCTGCAGTAATGTATTTACCACCTAAAGAATCTACATACTCACCAAACTTACGCATCAAAGCTTCTGTTTTTTCAGTAGAAGCATCTCCAACAATTACCGCTTTACCTCCACCAAGAGCTAAACCAGTTACTGCTGCTTTATAAGTCATCCCTCTAGACAATCGTAACACATCTTTCAATGCATCCAATTCATTATCATACTTCCACATTCTAGTACCGCCTAAAGCTGGCCCTAATACCGTATTATGAATTGCTATGATTGCTTTTAAGCCTGTTTCGTTATCCTGACAAAACAGTACTTGTTCGTGTCCCATTTCTGACATCTTTCGTAGTACAGGATTCTTCTCAGCTGCTTGTTGAAGGTTTTTTACTTCTATCATCTTTTAAAAGAATTTAGTTACTCTAGAGTAAAGTTTAATTAACTTTGACTCCTGAAACCCTACCTAAGGGAGCTTCATTTTGGGAGTGCAAAACTAGTCTAAAAATTTGGGATTCACAAATGATTTGAAGATTTGAAAAATGAGAGAATTATACTATCTGAATAAGTACTTTTTAAAATACCGCTATCGATTATTGTTCGGTGTTTTTTTTGTTGTTACCTCCAACATCTTCGCATTATACCCAGCGCAATATGTTCGAAAAGCTTTTGATACTGCCAAAGAGGTTATCGAAGCCAATAAAAACAATTCTCAAAACATTAACGAATTAACGGAACCACTCCTATATTTTGGATTACTCATTATTGCTTTCTCTTTACTAAAAGGAGTCTTTATGTTCTTCATGAGACAAACTATTATCGTTATGTCTCGTTTGATAGAATTTGATTTGAAAAACGAAATCTACCAACAATATCAGCGATTAGATACCGCCTTTTACAAACGAAACAATACAGGAGATTTAATGGCTCGTATCAGCGAAGATATTAGTAGAGTGCGCATGTTTTTAGGCCCAGCCACCATGTATCCTATCAATATGATTTCTCTTTTCAGTTTGGTTGTTTACACCATGTTCAGCATCAATGTAAAACTGACATTGTTCGTCCTCACTCCTTTGCCAATTATGTCTATCACCATCTTTTACATCAGCAAGGTTATTCATCAAAAAAGCGAAGGGGTACAAAAGCAATTATCAAAGCTTTCCACCTTATCGCAAGAAGCATTTTCAGGCATTAGAGTAATCAAATCTTTTGTAAATGAGAAAAGCAACAGCAAAAGGTTTGAAAAAGAAACCAATGAATATTTAAATCGTAATGTTTCCTTAGCTAAAACCAATGCCCTGTTCTTTCCTTTTATGTTATTATTGATAGGTCTCAGTACTTTGCTAACTATTTACATTGGCGGACAAGAGGCTGCTGCGGGAAACATCACCACAGGAAACATAGCAGAGTTCATCATTTATATAAATATGCTTACCTGGCCCATGGCTTCTATCGGATGGGTAACTTCTATTATTCAAAGAGCAGCAGCATCGCAAAAACGCATCAATGAGTTCTTAAAGACAAAACCAGAAATCCAAAATCATCAGCTCGAAACAAGTGAAATTGAAGGTGCTATTCGTTTTGAAAATGTTTCTTTCACTTACCCTGACACAGGTATAAAAGCCATTAATAATGTTTCATTTGAAATTCCTAATGGAAGTTCCCTTGCTATTATTGGGAAAACAGGTTCTGGAAAATCAACTATAGCGCAATTAATTAGCAGACTATATGAAGTCGATAGTGGAAAAGTATTGATTGACAATAGAAACATTACTAAACTAAATCTCTTCGATTTACGAAACAGCATGGGATATGTGCCTCAAGAAGATTTGCTCTTTTCCGACAGCATAGCAAACAATATAGCCCTTGGATCTCAAGAAAAAACAGAGAAAAAAAGCATAGAGAATGCAGCGAAAATGGCCGCTATTCACGACAACATTATTAGCTTTAATGAAGGTTATGAAACACTAATTGGAGAACGAGGTGTTACACTTTCGGGCGGACAAAAACAACGAATCTCAATTGCCAGAGCATTCATTAGAAATCCGCAAATCCTCATTTTTGATGATTGTCTTTCTGCTGTTGACACAGAAACAGAAGATCACATTTTAAAGCACCTTAAAAAGATGACGCAGTCATGCACAAGCATCATTATTAGTCACAGAATCTCCTCCATTAAACATGCAGAGCAAATAATAGTGTTGGATGAAGGGAGTATAATAGAGTTAGGGACTCATCAACAATTACTTCAAAAAGAAGGAGTTTATTTTGAAATGCATGAACATCAACTAGCAGAAGAAGATTCCCTTGCTTAATTAGAATAATTTTATAGATTTGGGGACAACAAAAACAAAACCTATAACAATGGATGAGAACAAAGCACAAGAGGAAATCTACTCGCAAGTAGTTAGAGCCGGAAAAAGAACATACTTCTTTGATGTGCGTGCTACCCGTGCAGATGATTATTACCTTACAATTACTGAGAGTAAAAAATTCTTTAATGAAGATGGAAGCTCTCATTACAAAAAACATAAAATCTTTTTATATAAAGAGGATTTTGCAAAATTCAAAGATGCTTTCGCAGAAGCTATCGGATTTATTGAAGATAAAAAAGGAGCCTATATTGCTGAAGAACGAATAGAAGAAACCGCCGTTTCGAAAAAAGAAAACGGAAGCACCAATAAGTTTACAGATGTAAGCTTTGATGACATTTAACAAACTACTGCAATAAAAATCAAGCTCGCTTCTAGCGGGCTTTTTTTATATAAACAACATCATACTGATGTATCAAATTTAAACTTGGCTTATTTTCAAACAAGCCAAAAACAGAGGAACCACTACCACTCATAGCTGCATAAACAGCCCCTTGTTTATACAATAAATTCTTCAAATCCTTAATAGCAGGATGTTTCGCAAAAACACTTTGCTCAAAATCATTTTGAAACTGCCATTCTTTGATAGAAGATTTTATCAAATTCTTCAAAGAATAAATGGGCTCCTTAGGAATGACTTCTGAATAAACCTCTGCTGTAGAAACATGAATATTAGGGCTTACAATAGCAATGTGATAAGCTGATAAATCCAAATCGATAGATAACAAAACCTCTCCAATTCCAGTAGCTAACATTGGTTTATTTTCAATAAAGAATGGGCAATCGGCTCCAATTTGCACAGCATACATTCTCAACTGCTCTCTGCTCAATTGTAAATCAAAAAGCTCGTTTAGACCTTTTAGAGTAAAAGCAGCGTCCGAAGATCCCCCTCCTAAACCTGCACCAATAGGGATAATTTTATGTAAATGAATATGAACTGCTGGAATATTAAAATCTTGCTTCAACAAATGATACGCATCTAAACACAAATTACCATCTCCAGGAATATCTATTCCACTACTGGAAAAAGTAATTTCATCTGAAGGAAGGATTTCCAATACATCGCAGTAGTTAACAGGATAAAAAATGGTCTCTAACTCATGATAACCATCTGCTCGTTTGCTTTTGATATGCAAACCGACATTTATTTTAGCATTTGGAAAAAGTATCAATGTTGAAAAATTTTATTCTCAAAAGACAAAAGTAATCACATAAATTTTTCTAAACTTGAAATTCTGTTTTTATTATAGAGGAAATTAAATTTACTAGGTTAAAGGTCCATTATGGAATACTTAGATTTTGAAAAACCAATTGAGGAATTGATGACTCAGCTTAACAAAGCAAAAGAGCTAGGTGGTGAAGGTGTTGATGTAAAACAAGCTATCTCTGATTTAGAGAATAAGCTAAAAGACACAAGAAAAAGCATTTATAGCAACTTATCTCCTTGGCAAAAGGTGCAGTTATCTCGTCATCCTCAGCGTCCATACACTTTAGACTACATTGAAAACATTGCAGACAACTTCATCGAACTACATGGTGATAGAACCGTAAAAGATGATAAAGCAATGATTGGTGGATGGGCAGAAATGGATGGTAAAAGCTTCATGTTTATCGGGCAGCAAAAAGGTAAAAACACCAAAATGCGTCAATATCGCAACTTCGGAATGCCTAATCCAGAAGGATATCGTAAAGCGTTACGATTAATGAAAATGGCAGAGAAGTTTGGGAAACCTGTAGTTACTTTCATAGACACTCCCGGCGCCTTTCCTGGACTAGAAGCAGAAGAAAGAGGACAAGGAGAAGCAATTGCGCGCAACTTAATCGAAATGATTCAACTAAAAGTCCCAATGATTTGCATCATTATTGGTGAAGGTGCTTCAGGAGGTGCTTTAGGTATTGGTATTGGCGATAAAGTATTGATGCTAGAAAATACTTGGTACTCTGTGATTTCTCCAGAATCTTGTTCTTCAATCTTATGGAGAAGCTGGGATTACAAAGAACAAGCTGCAAACGCTTTGAAGCTAACAGCTGATGACATGAAGAAGAATAAACTTATTGACGGAATTATTAAGGAACCTGAAGGAGGAGCACACACTTTTCCTGAAGAAATCTTTAAAACCGTTAAAAAAGAAATCATCAAACAAACAAAAGCATTAGAAAAGAAATCTGCCGAAGAGTGTATAGTAGAGCGCATTGAAAAATTCGGCCAAATGGGTGAGGTAAAGGAATAATGGCAAAGAAATTCAAACAAAAAGATGGGGTGTCATTAGAGCAGTCAGGAAAAGTACCACCACAAGCTACCGATTTAGAGGAAGCGGTTTTAGGTGCTTTAATGTTGGATAGTGATGCCTTATCTAATGCTATTGAAATTCTAAGAAAAGAAAGCTTTTATAAAAGTGAACACCAAAAGGTATTTGAAGCCATTGAATCACTTTTTAATGGTGCACAGCCTGTAGACATCTTAACAGTCACAAACCAACTACGCAAAAGTGGTGACTTAGAGGAAATTGGAGGTCCTGTTTTTGTAGCAGGATTAACTGAGCGTGTTGCATCTGCTGCAAACATTGAAACGCATGCGCGTATCATTGCTCAAAAATACATTCAAAGAGAACTGATTAAAATATCAGCTAAAATCATGACCGATGCTTATGATGAAACATCGGATGTGTTTGACTTATTAGGTGAAGCTGAGAAAAGTTTATACGAAGTATCGGAAGGAAATATTCGAAAGAACTACGATAAGATGAGTTCTTTAATCCGAAAAGCACTTGATCAAATTGAAGAAGTTAAAAACAAAGAAGGTGGCATAAGCGGTGTTCCTTCAGGATTTCAAGATTTGGATAAAGTTACATCAGGATGGCAAAAATCTGACTTGATTATATTAGCTGCTCGTCCAGGTATGGGTAAAACGGCTTTTGTACTTTCCACTGCTAGAAACACTGCTGTGCATTTTAATAAGCCTGTAGCTGTATTCTCACTAGAGATGTCTTCTGTTCAGTTAGTTAATCGTTTAATTGCTAGCGAATCCGGGATTTCAGCAGAAAAACTCCGTAAAGGAAATTTGGAAGACCACGAATGGATACAACTTAACCAAAAAATCACACAACTTTCAGAAGCACCTATCTTTATTGATGACACCCCTGCACTAACCATTTTTGAGCTTAGAGCTAAGTGTAGAAGATTAAAGAAACAACATGATGTAGAGCTCATCATTATTGACTACTTGCAACTGATGCATGCTGGAGGAAGTCATAAAGGCGGTAATCGTGAACAAGAAATCTCTACTATTTCTAGATCTTTAAAGAGTATTGCCAAAGAATTAGATGTGCCAATTATTGCACTTTCTCAGTTAAGTCGTGCTGTAGAAACTCGTGGTGGAGATAAGCGTCCAATGCTTTCTGATCTTCGTGAATCAGGAGCGATTGAGCAAGATGCAGATATCGTTTGCTTCATCTATCGACCAGAATACTATGGCATGACGGAGTGGATGAACACTTCACCAGGAGAAGACCCTGATTGTACTGGACAAGGTGAAATTATCATTGCTAAACACCGTAATGGTTCTCTTGAAAATGTCAGACTTCGATTCATTGCTAAGCTAGCTAAATTTACAGATCTGGACAGCTTAGGTTCTTTTGGAACCGATAATGATGATTTTGGAAACAGCGTTATCACCCATTCATCGAGTATGAATGAGGATGAGGACAATATGCCATTTTAATTTGTGAAAAAGATTGGACTGATTATAGCGTGTTTGTGCAATTTTTACGCACACGCTGCTTATTTAATTATTCCAATGGACAATTCTCAGGGTAATCATCTTAAGGCATACGGCATTGCTTATTGGGTTTTAGAGCAAGATATAGAAGTGGATTGGCTACTCAATTATAGAGGGGGAAGCTTTCTTTTTAAACATTACCAAGAACTAGAAAAAGAGTGTATTATAAGAGGTGTTTCTTACGAGATTATCGCAGATATACAGTCCACACAAATCCTCAACGAAATTGCTCATCCAGAGGTAAATCAAGATGTAGTTAAATTAGAAAAAACTCCAAAAATTGCAGTCTATTCTCCAAAGAGTAAACAACCTTGGGATGATGCCGTAACTCTAGCGCTTACCTATTCCGAAATCCCATATGATGTAGTTTATGACGAAGAAGTTTTGACGAATATGCTTCCAATGTATGATTGGCTACACCTACACCATGAAGATTTCACAGGGCAATACGGTAAATTTTATTCTGCATTTAAAAACGCCACTTGGTACAGAAAACAGAAGAAGGAATTTGAAGAAACAGCAAATAAATTAGGATATGACAAAGTATCTGAGGCCAAACTAGCTGTTGCTAAAAAAATTCAAGAATTCACTCTAGGAGGAGGATTTTTGTTTGCCATGTGTTCTGCTACCGATTCGTACGATATTGCGCTCTCCGCTCAACATGTTGATATTTGCGAATACATGTTTGATGGAGATGAAGCAGACCCTCAAGCACAAGATAAATTAGACTATTCCCACACCTTTGCATTCAAGGATTTTATCCTTGTAAAAAATCCTAACCAATACGAATATTCTAGCATTGATGCCACACAGAGCAGAAAGCTAAAAAAGGAATTAGACTTTTTTGTTTTGTTCGATTTTTCTGCAAAATGGGACCCAGTACCAACGATGCTTTGCCAAAATCATGAGCAAGTAATCAAAGGTTTTATGGGCCAAACAACTGCTTTTCGAAAAGAATTTATCAAGTCGGATGTTTTAATTATGGGTGAAACCACTTCTGTTAATGAAGCCCGATACATTCATGGAGAGTATGGAAAAGGAACTTGGACATTTTATGGAGGACACGACCCCGAAGATTATCAGCACAAAGTAGGAGACCCTCCTACCGACTTAAATCTTCATCCTAACTCTCCAGGGTATCGTTTAATTTTAAACAATATCTTGTTTCCTGCAGCGAAAAAGAAAAAGAAGAAAACCTAATGTCGGATACATGCGAAATTTACTTTCATGTTGGCACTGGAAAAACAGGTTCAACATTTTTACAAGCAAGGATTTTTCCCTTGCTAAAAGGAATCTATTACATTCCTACCAATCGTTATCACAAAATTTTTCGAGAAATAGAAAAAATTTCATCCACTAAGATTTTAATCTCACGAGAATTTGATCAACAATTAGAAAGAGAAGTCAAGCGTTTTTCTGAAAATCATCCTAACACTACTCCTATTATTGTTTTTAGAAGGCATGACAGTTATATCGCATCACAATACAGAAGGTTTGTTAAAAATGGCTTTACTGGAAACTTTCAAACCTTTTTTGATTTACAAAACAATGAGGGTTACTTCAAACATTGCGATTTAGATTACAAAAATCAAGTAGCTCTTTTGAAAAAACACTTCACTAAAGAGCCTATTGTTTTTACCTACAAGGACTTCAAGGAAAATGCTCAAAAATTCACACAAAAGTGGGCTGAAATAATGAGCTGCTCGCTAGATAACAAAAAGGTTAATTGGAACAGAAAACACACTTCTTACTCCGAACATCAACTTAAGGTTATCAAGAATTTTGGGAAACTAATTAATCTAACAAAAAGAAGAGTTTTCAAAAACAGTGCACTACATTTCATTTGGAAAATTTATTTAGGAAGTATTCGATACAGCATATTACACCTCTCTTTTTTAGCACGTAAGAACAACGAAAAACTAATTAAAGAAGAGGAACTAGAAGCAGTCAAAACATATTTTCAAGAAGATTGGAAATATATTCAATCTATTGCAACTCCCACTTCACCCCAAA
>PAYR01000022.1 GCA_002715345.1 Flavobacteriales bacterium
CTACAGCAATTGGTAAGCCGTTCAGTTCTCCATATGGGATTCCTGCACGGGCTTCTCCGAACGGAGAAAGGCTAATGAAGAATGTTATTAGAATATCCTCGATCATCTCTTTCAAAATGGTCGGCTAAGTTAGTCGATTTAGAAATGAAAATGAGGGAAAAATCTATTTTTTTTGATGACCAATAGCTTGGTGAAAACTCTCTCTCATTTGTAGATGAACGGGGTCTTCTTTTCCAAGTCTTTCAGGATGAAACTGTACAGCAATCATGAATGGATGAAAGGCTTTGTCCATAACAATGGCTTCAGCTAATCCGTCATGTGATTTGGCTACTACTTGTAGGTATGCGCTGATGTCTTTCAATCCTTGATGATGCCAAGAATTAACTTTAAATGTATCCTTTCCTAAAGGGAAAATAAGCGAACATGTGTCTGTAACAACGATATCGTGCATTACCTCATCATTGTTTCTGTGTACAACCTCTGTTCCGATTTCACTCGGTAAATCGCCATATAAACTGCCGCCAGTAGCAACATTCATCATCTGCATACCTCTACAAACCCCCATCAATGGGATTTGGTGGCGAAATGCAAAATCAAATAACTTTTGCTCTAAACTATCTCTTCTGTGATTGATGGCTTCGCATACAGCTAAGTTGCTGCTGTCATTATACAGTAGAGGATTGATGTCTTCTCCGCCAGTTAATATAATGCCATCAGCTAAAGCTAAAATACTATCTGTATTATTGATGGTGTATGCATCTAATACAATGATGTTTTCATCTGCTATCCATTTAATGTAATTATTCCCAGCTTTTGAAAGAATGATGGTTTTAAGGTTAGTTTTCTGACATCCGATTAATGTGATGCAGCTGAAAATAGTTAATGATAAAAGCCTGAGCATATATAATGATTTTAATGTTGTGAAGTTGCAATTTACATCTTGTATGATACAATTAGATAAAAAAGTGAAGAGCTAAAATACTTATTGCCATTGAATATCGTGACGGAACATTTGAAATTTTTCTGATTAGAAGCAAAGATTATTTTATATTTTGATGGCTCAGTTGTCGAAAAAGTAGTTGTTTCAGTGGTTCTAATGAGGTTTTGTAAGATTCTTACAAGCTTGTAAAAACGAAAAAAAAGCAGTCATATTCTTCATTTTTGCAGTAATTATTAATCAAATTTATTGTAAAATGTTAAAAAACAAGAAAACTTACTATCAGCTAATTCTAGATAAAAGTGGTTCTATGAATGCTTGTTTAAATTCTACCGTCAGCGCTTTTAATGAACAGCTTGACATGATAGTTGCGTTGTCTGAGAAACATTCCGATCAGGATTTCTTTATATCGTTAACCACTTTTAATCAAGAGGTAAATATTGATATTGACAGAGAGTTACCTATAGAGGTAAAGAAGCTTGGCAAAAGAAGAAGTCTTTTTGGTGACAATGATAGAATTGTGTATGAGCCAACAGGAATGACATCTCTTTATGATGCAATTGGCGCTTCTATTGTTCAGTTGCAGAATACAGTAGGTGAAGAAATTCAAAATGATTTAGCTACAGTGGTAGTTGTGATTATTACAGATGGATATGAAAATTCGTCTAGAGTTTATTCTTACGCTCAAATAAGTGGTATGATAAAAGAACTCGAATCTACTGAGAGTTGGGTGTTTACATACTTAAGCGAAACCCCTGATGCTGTTGAGTATGCTGCTTGTATGAATATAAAAAGAAGTAATGCAGTAATAACTGACATGACTAATCTTCATGAAGATTTTGATGATTTGGTGTCTTCTTTAGATCATTATGCTGATAAAAAATCACAATCAAAAAAAGAGTGGCTATTTGATTCAAGAAGGAAATAAATTTTTTAATTTATAGACCAATCATAAAAGCATGAAAATTCATTTGATTCGTACCGAAAATGTAGACTTTTCTTTGTTGCAAGAAGTTGTTGAGTTGTTGTCGCATTTTAATGGTTCTATGACTTACCACCTTTCCTTGCATGATTTGTCTTTCAAATATAATCACTGTGTATATCAGTCATTGGAGTCATTAAGTGATTTACATGCTAAAAGGGTTATGAGTTATTCTTTAAATGATGAGAAAGAATCTCGTTCAAAATATTCTCTTTCTATCCCTTCATTTCCATTAAGAAGAAAAAGGAAAGAAGATATGAACGATTTGTTTATCAATCATAAACTTTACAGAAATCTTTATGATGTTGGTGACAATGAATTAGTTATACTATTGACGGATATAGCAAACCCATTAAATTGGTTTTCCTATGGAGATTGCAATAACAATGCTTATATATATACAGATGAGTGGGAATATTATATTGCTTCAGAGAGAAAATACCCTTTAGCATATCAAGTAGTTTCCAATGTGTTACAGCTTTTGATGTTTGATAATGATAAAGAGATGATGTCTAAAGTTCATCATAAAAGTGTTGGTTGTATCAATGATTTTTGTGAAGATAAAAGGGAAATAGAGATGAAGATGAAGATGACTGACATCTGCTTAAAGTGCCAGGAGATACTGAGGTTGAAAAATGTTAACCCAAGTATCATAAGTCAATCGATTGAAACGATGTTTGGCATCAGAAGTAAAATGCTTTCTGTAGAAATGTTTAAGTCTTCAAGGCGCGACTCTAGAGTTGCTTTTTGTGAGAAAGGAAACCCTGTCTTAATGGATCTAGACAACAATAAAGTAAAACTTACTCCTTTAGAGCGGACTTTATACCATTTTTTTATAAGGAATCAAGAAGGAGTAAAGCAAATTCAATTAGCAGATTATAAAGATGAATTGAAATCACTTTATCTAGAGTTTAGTGGGCAAGCTAACCTTGCTAATATCACCAATTCTATTAACATGCTGATTGATGTACAGGAAAATTCTTTTCAAGAAAAACTGTCAAAAATTAGAAGGAAGTTTCAGGATGTTTTAGGTGATGATGGGGGTTATAAAAAATATGTAATTATAAAATATGAAGATGAACGATATGCTATTAAAATTGATCGGTCATTAATTAGCGAATATAACTTTTGTGTATAGTAAGTTTATTTGTGGAAATAAAAATTAAATCATGAAAAAGGGAATCTGTTGTCCTAAATGTAATTGGAATCCTCCTGATGAACCTCTGTGGATGTGCGACTGTTCCTTTGTTTGGAATACTTTTGAAACTAATGGAAAATGTCCCCAATGTAATAAAAAGTGGGATGTGACTCAGTGTTTACAAGAGTTTGGAGGATGCGGCCAATTTTCTCCGCACAAAGAGTGGTATTCTGAATCTGGTCTTTCATTTTATTCTAAGTTAAAAGAAATTAACCAGAGAATTCGTTGGTATTATAGTTCTTTTAAGAAGTTAAGGTTGATAGGTAATGAATCGGATTATGTCTGGAATGAACTAAAAAGTATTTGCAAGAAAAACGAGCTACATTATGGAGTTTATGAAAAAGATAATTGTATAGTAGTTACTCTTTTATATGATAATACAACTAGCGCTGAATTTAATTATAGGTTAAATGATGAAAGGAAGTGTCTAGAAATGTATGTGACGATTGCCGAAAATTATGATGACAATCAACTGTCTCAAGTTTTCACCTTGGCGTCACATTTTAACACATTATCAGCTAATGCAAAGGTTTCTGTTTATACAAATGAAAAACAAGTATTATCTGTATTGAATGTGCCTTATACAATGATATTGTTTAGGTCTAATTTTCTAGAAAATAGTTGCGCTATGCATTTCGGAATTTCTAAAGATTTCTTTTATGCATTTAAACGACTAGTAGAAGATAAAGAAGATCCAGTTTTCATCATAGCAGATATTTTAAACAGACAAAAATCAAATTAATATGTTTAGATTATTCCTTTTTCTGATAATTTTTTCGTCTTGTAATACTAGTCAAAAAAAAGAAGAGGTATTTGTTGATGAAAAACCTCAATCAGAAAATGATGTACTAAGTAAATCAAAGTTAGGTGTGAAATACAAGATATTAATGTTAGAGGAAGGAATTGTAAGATCGGAGGATGAATTTTACGTAGCCGATTCTTTAAATCAGTTTCATATTATAAATCTAAAAAACAACTATGTTCTTTTGCAGCCAAGAGGTTGGCCTTTTTGTGGTTCTGCCCCTTGTGGTTTTTATATACTGAAAGATAATGTTACTTCTTTACATGTTTGGGATTATTACGAATATAAACAAGTCTTAATTGAAGAGTCTAATCAAGATACCATTGTTTTTGTACAACAAAAAGTTGCTGGACAATGTAGTGGTTCGGTTACAGTTACAGCTGTACCTTTTTATGGTCGACTTTTAATTGTTGGAAGAATATTTAATGAACATTTTATTCAGGATGAAGAGTATCATACTAAATTCATAAAAAATTGTATACAAACCCCTAAAGATTTTGTGTCAGGTATTGTGTATGATGATTTATCACTTGATGATTTATCACTTGATTTTAGACCTGCAGAAATTTCAAGTAATCAATGGTGGACTCATTTTAATCAGTGCGAATTCTTTGGGTACAGTTATTACCAATCTGATTCTATATGGAGAGTAGATCATTTAAGTAGTATTCCTTCTGAGATTGAAAAGGCAAGAAAAGCGTTTATAACACCTAAAGAATTTAGTCAATTTCCTGTTGAAAAATGGAACGGAGAGAATTATGTGATGGGTGATTATGAGCCAAATAAAAGAGGTTTTCAATACTATACATTAGATGGTTTCGCTTTTACAGACTTAAATAAATTTGAGGATTTTAATAATGATGGATTTACTGATAGAAAAGTAAAGTTTACAAAGTTGGATTACGAAAAATCACATTTTTATATAAGAGATGTTTATACACATTCTGATGAAGATTATAAAAAGGAGTTTGAAGAATGTAGAAGTAAAGAAATTAGTGGAGAAGGATACATAACAAGGTTTAAAGAGGATGGCTTACTTTATCTTTTACCATCCTATGAAGAAACTGATTCATGGAATTTTTAGATATGAATTGGAAAATCATAGTTATACTCTTACTTGCTTCATGTTCTTCCTCTGTTAAGGAAACCTCTGTGTCGGTTTATTGGTGGAAGAACAAGGTAGAGATAACAGATGAAATGCTTCAGTTTAAACAAGCAAACAATATTCATAAAGTATATTGTAAGGTTGCTGATTTTCGATATAACCAGTTGCACAATACAATAGACATTCCTTTAATACATGAAAAGTTAAGTTTAGAAAAACAGAATGTTTCACCTGTTTTATACATTGAAAACGATGTGTTCAAGCACTTTTCAGAAAATTATGTTTTTACTCGGTTCAAAGAAACTATAGATAAGTTAATGCAAAGAAATATTATATCAGATTTAACTCATATTCAGATTGATTGCGATTGGACCCTAAGTACTAAAGATCGTTATTTTCAGTTTTTAAATAAACTAAAGTCTAGTTTCGAAATTGTTGGCGTTACTTTGAGATTACATCAAGTTAAATACTATAAAACTACTGGAGTTCCTGATATAGATTATGGAGTGTTGATGATTTACAACCTCTCTAGTGTTGCTGATTTTGAAGTTGAAAACTCTATATATAATTATGACCTTGCTCTATCTTACCTGAAAGGATATTTGCATAATTATCCCATGGAAGTTAAAGCTGCACTACCTGCATTCGCATGGGCTGCACATTTTCATCACGAAAGGTTAGTAAACATTCTCAATTTCATTACTTATGAGGAGCTAGTTAAGAATGAAAATTTAACACAGTTGACTGACTATAGGTTTGTGTCAAAAAAAGCACATTTTATAAACGCAATGCCAATTTCTAAGCATGATATTATTCGCTATGAAGAGCCGAATATTGAGTCTTTAAAGTTATTATTAGGATTTTTAAAACAAGAAGTGAATCAAGAGAAATTAGAAGTTATATTTTTTAGCTTAAATGCACCTTTTCTTATAAATAATCAAAATAGATATGAAGAAGTTTTATCTACTCTTAACTAGTGTTTTTTATACAGTTACTCTTTTGGCAGGTGGCTGGTATATTCCCTATATGCATGATAGTCCAAAATCTTACATCATACCAGGTTTGATAAGCTCTTTATATTATGAAGACCCAAACCCCAAATATAATGCTAAAGTGTATGATATATATGACGCGGATATAGATCAGTTAAAAAGCAGATTTGAGGAGTTAGGAGTAGACAAACTACTTATTGAAGAAGTATTGCAAAAGTTGAATAATGTTGATCGTGTATCTTATGATTATTCAAAAAGAGATCTGATTGTTTCTTACTCAGAATATAAAGCAAAGGCTAAAAATGGGTTTGGAACAGGAAGGACGATATACAAGCAATTTAGTTTAGACAACCCTGTTTCGTTTAACCATTCTTTATATAATAAGTTTTCCCATGCAAAAGCAATCCCCTATTTTGAATATTTATTATACAAATCTATAATTCACAACAAAAGAGCTTCTAGTTATCCAGAAATTAATAGGCTAAAGGATAGGTTATTTCTAAAACACAAAGAAAGCACTGATCAATTTTTAAAAGATAAATATGCTTCTCTCCTTATAAGACACTATATTTTTTCTGAAGTTTCTAAAGATATTTTTCTTGAGAACTTTAACCCTTCAGAATGTGAAGATTATATAGCCTTGTCTGATTATGCAGGATATTTTTATCGTGCAAGCAATAAAGAAGAAAAACATATTGAAAAATCCGTCTATTATTTCTCGCTTTTAAGTAAAAATCCAAAACTAATTTTCAATGCTTTTAGAGAAATAAATTATGTTTTAAGCACTAGTTGGAACTATAAATTTTCTTGGTCAGACTGCTTGGATTTGTGTGCCAACGAGCAAGAAAGAGAAAATTTACTTTTTATAATGAGTAATCGATTTAATGGAGTCAATGTTTCTATTTTGGAAACATTTGCTGAGTTGACAAATGTCAATTCTCCTCACTTTGAATCGTTACTTATTAATTATGTGAAACGATTAGTTCATGTTGATGTCAAAGACCATTCCTGTGATGAAAAAGGCGATTGCTCTAAATGTGTAGAAGCTAATGAGTTTTATGATTTTATAAATGACTTAAAATTATCAAACAAACCATTGTTGTATTTTTTAAGGGGTTATACTGCTTTTTTATTAGACGATACTAAGGCATATAAATCTAACTTTTATAAGTGCAGGAGTAGTATTAAAAGTAGTGAGTTAAATAAATTAGAACAGCGAAATTTTATGCTTCAATTAGAAGGAATTGAATTGATTGATAATTTAAGTAGATGTTCTAGCGTTAAAGAATTTCAAAAGCTAAAAAGTAATTTAATAGCGCATATTAACAACACACCATTTAACTTAAGGCATGATTCCTATTTTGATGCGGGAGTGAAAAAGGCGATTGAGTTTAAAGATTTTGTATCTGCTTTTGAGTTTAGTGAAAGGCAGGGATATACACAAAGTATTTTGCTAGATGTTTATATGTCTGATGAGGAGATCAGAAGACTTTACAAAATTGTGGAAAATGGTCATTTGAACTTTTCTTATCGATTCGATAAGAACTTAGATAAATATCTTATTGAATTATTAGGTGTTAAAGAGTTTAGAAGGAACAATATCGAAAAAGCGATTTCATATTTTAAACAGACAGAAGAAGTTGAGGCATCAGAAGAGTACGCTCGTTTAATACAAGAACAAATTGAAAAAATCCAGTCCATTAAAAGCAGTAATATCTCAGATGATGAGAAGGGTGATTTATTATCTAATTATTATTTAAAAATAGCGCAATTATATTCAAACTATGAATGGATGTATTTTTCATTTTGGCGTCATTCTTTAATATATGGAATTAATTATATGGATAATACCCCTTTTAATAGTCTAAGTAGTGATTTTATTAAAGAGGAGTTTTTGTTATACTTAAACGAATATGGAGGTCTACAAAATGCTATTAAATATTGTGAAAAAGCTATAGCTGTTTCTAATGATGTTGAAATAAAAGCAAGAGCTTCTCATATGTTAATTGAATTTTATAATGAACCTTATTTAACATCTCTTCATGATGATGTGTTTTTAGGAACCGATAACAAATGGTACAATTGGGCAATACTTGATAGTGCCTATTTAGCTAATGCTCCAGATAGTTTGAAGTTTGTTTATACAGACAGGTATGCTAAAACAGCTAAGGAAATAGACTCTTTATACAAGAACACTAATTATTTCAATGATATAATTGCTGAGTGTGAAAGGTTATATCCTAAGTCAAAGAAGAAGGGAGTAGATAAAAGTGTAGAGCACATTAATGATTTGGATGATTTTGTAGAAACCGATAAGAATAATAAAGAAACATTTATGATTCTTTTGATTTTAACCATTGCCAGCATATTTGTGTTTATGAAATTGAAGAGTTAGATGGAAAGTTTAATCTTTTTTAAATATGATTGGAGTTTAAAGCTGATAAGAACTCATTCGGTCGATTCTATGGCAATCCTACCATTTTTGGAGGGAAGAGATTTCATAGTCAACTCTGTACATACTTTAAAAGACGACGGTGTTACTGCTGAAAAATGTGATTTTGAGGAAGAATGGATAACCAAGGATCATTTCATCTATATTCAAGCGTTAAAAGAGTTGGATGATGAATTAAAGAATGGATTGGCATTTATAGATATTGAGTTAGAAAACAGTGGGTATATCAACTACTCTGTAGGGCAGCTTGCAATAAAATTGGAGAATATTGAAGAGCTTAAATCCTTATCAATTCAACTTTTAAAATATTATGGTTTTTATGCAGCAGAAGAATTATGGAAGATATTAGTAAACCATCAAATCGATATTCCAGTTTATTTTGTGTTAGGAATGAGAAAAGATGATTTTCTCTTAACAAAAAACCAAATGATAGAAGAGGCTTATAATATAGACTCTACATTTACAGCATTTGAAGGTAAATTACGTTTTATTTCATTATGGCCAAATCAATCTATTAAAGAAGTTGGTTTTGAGGAAAATGGTCAGTTGATTGATGAGTGGAGTTGTTTTTGCCCTAATGGTGAATTAAAGGCATCTTCATCTTGGATGTACGATAAAGAAAATATTTCATTTATGTATGAGTTGACATATCATGATGTTAATGCAAAGGAGTTTCTAAACCAACATAAAGGAGAATTTAAATCATTTTAATATGAATGAATTGTTTGATATATGTGTTTCAATACTTTATTGGATTGCTGAGCTAACAGGCTTAACCTATAAGGAGGCAAATATTTGGATTTTTGTCATTATTCACCCACTTTTAACATTAATGCTTTTCTTGATGGTTTTGAGATTAAGAGCTAGGTTGAGAAATGTTAATGATAGTAGGTGATGGTTTTTTTAATTATAAAAACATCATTGTAGGTGCTATCATATCTAGAGTTATTTAGTCTGCTGATGTGAATATAAGCGCTATCTCTACTTTGTGTGAAAGAGGAAATTGCTCCAGGATTTATACTGTATAATTCTTCAGGTTCTCCGCTTAAACGAATATTGGTTGAATAATATTTTTCGAGCTTTATTCTTGGATCGTCTATCGAGTGGTACTTCACTTTTTGTGACTGAATTTCTGCCTCGCTACAACACGCACAACTCCCGCTATGTGTGAAAAGAACATATCTATTCCCGTTTAAATCTTTATAAGTATCTAGATATATCCCCTTAAAGTTTTCTATATCCCTCCAATTTTCATAATAATCAAACTCTTTACAGAGTGATGTGTCGAGTTCTCCATTAACCCATTTGTAACATTCTTGAGCAAAAATGTCATCATTTTCATCTAAAGTTTGTTTCAAGATGTACACTCCTGCGGTGTCAAAGTGCTTCAATTCGGACAAAATATACGGGAATGTATCGATGTTAAAATAGAGTCTGAAAAGACTGTCAATACTAGTAGTGCTATCTGCTTCAAAACCGTTATACGTTTTGGTTATTTCTAATGATTCAACTTTTGGATCAGGAGGTGTTGGATTTGTTTTAAAAATAGAAGCAATGAAAAGAATTAGAATTATTGAAAGAATGAGACATCCTTTAAATATAATGTTTAAAAAAATTCTCATAAGTGTAATGGGTGAAAAACATTCTAATGAATAGGTGATAAAATGTAAATTTATGAAATCTTATTTTCAGATGAAAATCCGACAAGCTATGACAAGAGAGGTTGGAAACAAAAAAACCACTCAAACGATTGGGGTTTTTTTCTATTGGAACTCGCTGATAAAATATCGAACCAATTTGAGAAGGATTTAACGCATAAAAAAAGAGGACAATTCTCCAAAAATTTGAAGTTGTCCTCCTTGGTGGTGCTACCAGGAATCGAACCGGGGACACAAGGATTTTCAGTCCTTTGCTCTACCAACTGAGCTATAGCACCAATAGGGCTGCAAATGTAAATAAAAATTCTATTTGCAAAAACAAATCAACTCCTTTTCCTTTTCTTATTTTTGTGGCTAATAGAAGAGATGTTAAAACTCATTATTGATCAGGGTAATACCCAAACGAAACTAGCCCTTTTTCAGCAAAAAAAATTGTTGAAGAAAATCGTATACAATCAAGATAATCAGTTGCGTGAGCTTGAAAGTCAAGCTGATGTTGTTATTCTTTCATCTGTAGGAGATGCTAGCGCAGTATTAAAAGAGTTGGAAGAGGATCCTCTTTTATTAACAACAAACACCTCATTGCCTATTGTTAATTTGTACGAATCCCCCGAGAATTTAGGGAATGATCGTATTGCTGCTGTAGTGGCTGCTGCTACACAATTTCCTAAATCCAATGTTTTGGTGATTGATGCCGGAACATGTATTACTTTAGATTTATTTATGAAAGAAGGATACCAAGGAGGTAGTATTGCTCCAGGTATTCATATGCGTTTGAAAGCATTGCATCAACAAACGGAAAGATTGCCCTTGGTAGATTTGGGTGGGGAGGTTGATATAATTGGAAAAAACACAATACAGTCCATACAATCTGGAGTGATAAATGGCGTTTTATCAGAAATAGATGGAATGATAGATCGATACAAAAGCCAATTTTCAGATTTGAAAGTACTGATGACAGGAGGCGATTTTCAACTGTTTGAAAAGGGATTAAAAAATAGCATCTTTGTAGACCCAGATTTGGTGCTGAAAGGATTGAATGAAATTTTAGATTATAATGAAGCAATTAGTTAAGCTCACATTTTTACTTTTTTTGACAATTGGTTTTGTTCAAGCGCAAAACATAGCTAACTCTCCTTACTCTCGTTTTGGGTTAGGAGAGCTAAACACGCACTATACATCTATTTATTCGGCTATGGGAGGTGTTGGAGTTGGAGTTAACAACCCACTATCCATCAATGTTAACAACCCTGCTTCATATGCCTCTTTCTACAGGCAAAGATTTGTTATGCAAACAGGTGGTGTGCATACTACAAACTTAATGCAAACCTCAGAATTAAAACAAGTTACAAACTTTACAAATATAAGTCATTTTAACATTGGATTCCCAGTTGCTAAATGGTGGGGATCTAGCATAGGTTTGTTACCATATAGTGATGTCGCGTATTCTTTCTCTGATTTTGATGAGCAAGCAAATGCTGAACTACATTTTGAAGGAGAAGGAGGTTTGTCTCGATTTTATATTGGTAATGCATTTGAGCCAACATCCTTCTTGTCCATTGGTTTAAATGTGAATTATCTTTTCGGGAACTTAACAACTAGTAGGAGTGTTATTTTTGAAGATGAAGTGGCTTTAAACGCTAAAAACTCTAGAGAAACATTGTTGTCTGATTTTTATTATGATTTTGGGTTGTTGCTACACGGAAAAATTAAAGATTGGAATTCATCATTTGGTCTGACATTAAACAATGGTGATGTAATAGACGCTAATCGTTATGAATTAACAGAGCGATTTAGAATTAACAATTCAATAGAGTTGATTGAAGATACGGTAGGTATTCCTGTTAGTGTGCAAGGGGAAATAAAGTTGCCGACAAGTTTGGGCATTGGAGCTTCCATGTATAATGAAAATTGGTTTTTAGCAGCAGATTATCAGTCTCAAGATTGGAATGAATTTCTTGCGTTTGGAGAATCGGATTCATTGGCAAATAGCACAAAAATAGCTTTTGGAGTAGAATATATCCCTAATAGAAAGGCTATTAATAACTATTTTCAAATGGTCCGCTATAGGTTAGGTGCTTACACTTACAATACACATTTGCAAATAAAAAATCAACAGTTGAAAGAAAATGTTGTTTCATTTGGTTTTGGCCTGCCTATGAAACGTAGCGGTGCTTTATTAAACCTTTCTGCTGAATTTGGTCAAAGAGGTACTACAGATTTTGGTTTAGTAAAAGAAAGTTTTGCTAGATTTAAAGTAGGATTAGTGCTAAGTGATTTGTGGTTTATTCAAAGAAAATATGATTAACAAAATGATAATTAAATTGAAGAGTTTTCTAATAATATCAGCTTTATTTTTTACTGCTGATGTTTTTGCTAGTGATGGTAAATATGGGGCAGATAGCGTGCAATGTGTTCAAAACTTATCTGTTTACAGGGAGTTTGTAAAGCAAAAAAATTATGCAGATGCTGTCACTCCTTGGAGATGGGTTTTTGTAAACTGCCCAAAAGCATCTAAAAATATTTATATAGATGGTCCAAAATTATATAAGTTTCAAATTAAAAATGCAAAAGGAAACAAGCCTTTACAAGTGGCATTAGTAGATTCCTTAATTATGATGTACGACCAACGAATAACTTTCTTTGGACAAGAAGGTTATGTTTTAGGGCTAAAAGGTGCTGATATGCTCAAGTTACAGCCTAAAAAATTAGAAGATGCTTTCGGTTTGTTGCAACAATCTGTAGAAATGCAAGGAAGTAAATCAAAAGCAACAGCTTTAGCAGCCTATTTTCAAGCAGCTTCTAAAAAGTTTGAGGCAGGAACATTTGCAAAATCAGATGTTTTAGAAGTTTACTCCATAGTAGCAGATTATATTTATTACAACATCAATAAAGGAGGGAAGTCGCAAAAGTTTTATGCGCAAGCAGCTGATAAAGTAGAAAAGTTATTTATTCCGTTTGCTACATGTGAAGACTTAGTATCGATGTTTGATGCAAAGTATTTAGAAACTCCAGATGATTTAGGCTTGTTGAAGCGTATTACTAAAGTATTATATAAAAAAGATTGTACTGATGCCTCAGTGTATTTTACAGCAGCGGCAAAACTCCATGAAGTTGAGCCAACAGCATTTTCGGCATACAGTATGGGTAATCTGTCACTTAAGAAAAATAAATCCTCAGATGCGATTGCCTATTATAAGCAGGCATTAGAAATGGCAGAAACAGAAGAAGAGAAAGCAAATTACTATTACGGATTGTCAGGAGCTTACTTCAAGGCAGGGAGTTTGCTAACAGCTCGAACTAATGCATACAAGGCTATAGAGCTAAAACCGAACTGGGGTAAGCCTATGATTTTAATTGGCGATATTTATGCTGCTGCTTCTAAAGATTGTGGATCTAATGCATTTGAGCAAGGTATTGTTTTTTCTGTAGCTATTGATAAGTTTATCCAGGCAAAAAATATGGATGTTACTGTTGTAGATGCTGCTAATAAAAAGATTGCTACTTACTCAAAATATTTACCTTCTAATGAAGATGCTTTCTTTTCTGGAGCAACGGAAGGCAGTGCATATCAAGTAGGGTGTTGGATTAATGAATCCACCAAAGTTCGACTTAAATAAACACTGATAGAAACATATAGACATATCATATTGAAAAGCATTGCTGGCTTTGGTCTAGCAATGCTTTTTGCTTGTAGTAGTGATTTGGGAAAAATTAAAGAAATACAATTTACTGCAGATGAGCTTTATCCTGTAGAAACCTTGCAAAATGCTAAGCTCATTTATAGTGACTCTGCTATCGTACGTGTTATTTTAAATGCTACACAAATGGATAGGTATGTAGGGGATGAATCGTATTTAGAAATTACAAAAGGTTTAAAAGTACATTTTTATAATCCCTCAGGAAGTAAAGAGTCAGAACTTACATCGCAGTATGCAAAGATTGATGAGGAAAAGAATCTGATGGAAGCAAAAAACACAGTTAAGGTAAAAAATGTAAATGGAGATTTGCTTGAGACAGAACACCTTGTTTGGAACGAAAAAACAGAAATGGTATATACTGAAGAGTTTGTCAAAATAACAACTAAAGATGAGGTAATATATGGTGAAGGTTTGGAGTCAAATCAAGATTTCACCAAATACACAATTAAAAAAATTAGTGGAACNATAATGTTAACNCATGCNGATGAGTAGTGGTGTTATTATATTGATTTGTTTATTGCTTTCCGCTTTTTTTTCGGGAATGGANATTGCNTTTGTNTCTGCCAACAAACTAAAGGTTGAGNTAGATAAGCAGTCAGGTAGNGCATATTCGCGTTTGTTAGAAGGAGTNTTGCAGTCGNCTGCAAAATTNATTGCTNCCATGTTGGTNGGNAATAATATTGCTTTGGTTGTGTACGGTGTTATGATGGCAAAATTGTTAGAGCCAANCATTGAGCAGTATACACAATCTNGTTTTTTGGTGTTGCTGATACAAACCATTATC
Source organism: Flavobacteriales bacterium (assembly GCA_002715345.1). Classification (GTDB taxonomy): domain Bacteria; phylum Bacteroidota; class Bacteroidia; order Flavobacteriales; family UBA7312; genus UBA7312. The sequence continues at coordinate 14,612 of PAYR01000022.1, forward strand.
TCTACNTTAATTATTTTAGTGACGGCTGAGTTTTTNCCNAAGGCATTCTTCCGAATCAATCCTAATCAGTTTTTAAAAATTTTTGCACTTCCACTTTTCTTATTCTACTATTTATTGTGGCCTATCGTTCGGGTTACCATTTTTATGTCTAAAATAGGTTTGCGACTAATAGGAGCTCCCTTAGAAGAAGAGGATGCTGTTTTTAGAAAAGTTGATTTAGAGGAGTATCTGAAATCTTCGGGCAAAGACGAGCAGGATGATGTAGAGGTTCAAATGCTGCAAAACGCATTGGATTTTTCTAGTGTGAAGGTGCGCGAATGCATGGTTCCTAGAACAGAGATTGTAGCTGTTGATTTATCGCAAAGTATTGAAGATTTAGCTAAGATTTTTGTAGAGACAAAGCTGTCGAAGGTGCTTATTTATAAAGAAAACATTGATCATATTATTGGGTATGCACATTCTATAGAGATGTTTAAAAACCCAACAAGTATTAGTTCTATATTGTTGCCTATACCTATTGTTCCTGAAAGCATGTTGGCTAATGAATTGATGGAAACTTTTACGAAAGAGCGTAAAGCGGTGGCTGTAGTAGTTGATGAGTTTGGGGGCACTTCCGGAATGGTGACGATTGAGGATGTGATGGAAGAAATTTTTGGAGAAATTGAGGATGAACACGATGAAGAGCAATTGACAGAGGAAGTACTGTCTGATGGTGAGTTGCGACTCTCTGCTCGATTAGAAGTAGATTATCTAAACGAAAAATACAATTTAGATTTACCAGCTTCTGAAGCTTACGAAACCTTAGGAGGCTTTCTTGTAGAAAACTTTGAAAGCATTCCTAATGAAGGTGCAGAAATCACTATTGGAAATTTTACATTTACAGCCGAGCAAGCGAGTGAAACACGCATCGAGATTGTTCTGATAAAAAGCGACTAAAAAAGAGGTTTTTTATCTCGATGAACATTCGTATATTCGCCCTCTTATTCAATTGAAATAGTGCTATGAGATTAGAAAGTATTAGAAATCGTTCTGGATTATTGATGGTAGTGATTGGGGTGGCTATGTTTGCCTTTATCATGATGGATTTAATGTCTTCGCAAAGAAGTGGAGGGACAACCGATTTAGTAGTTGGAGAAGTTAATGGAGAAGAGATAGATCTGCAAACTTTTGAATTGAAGTTTCAAGAAAGATCTTCAAATAGTAATAATACTAATATAGAACAAATTAGAAATACTACTTGGACTCAATTAGTAAGGGAATTGGTTTTTCAAAAGCAATTCGAAGAATTAGGAATTGCTGTTGGATCAGATGAATTGTTTGATATGATTCAAGGGACGGACCCAAATCCAAGCGTTAGACAAACATTTGTAGATTCAGCTGGAAATTTTGATAGAGCATTGTTGTTACAATATTTGAAAGAAGATATGTATAATGATGAAACAGGTCAGTCTAAAGCACGATGGGTTATGTTTGAACAAGCTATTGCAAAAGAAAAGCTTCAGCAAAAATACAATGCGCTAATCAATAAAGGTGTTTTTGTTTCATCTAAAGAGGCACAATTGTATTATAATGCTCAAAATGAAATGAGAAGCGTTTCATATATTTCGATTCCATTTAAGACATTGGCAGACTCTTTGGTAGAGGTCACAGATGGAGAAATGAATGAATATTTACAAGAAAATGCTAATCTTTTTCAACAAAATAATTCAAGATCGATTGAATATGTAGTGTTTAGTGTTAGACCATCTAAAGAGGATGATATTACTACAAGAGAATGGATGCAAGACATTAAATCTGATTTTGAGAAAGTAGAGGATAATGCTTCTTTTGTGAAAAGGTTTTCTGATAATCCTGCTAATCTTATTTCTTTTGTTACAAAGGAAAAGTTGCCAGCGATTATTGCAACAGAGATAGAGAGTACGGATTTGAATACAGTCTATGGTCCATACAAATCAAATCAATCTACCTATCAACTGGCAAAATTAGTTGCATTCGAAAATAGAGCTGATTCTGTTAAAGCACGCCACATTTTAGTTAGCGGAAATAACGCAAATGCACAAATTGACAGTTTGAAAAATGCGATTAGAAATGGTGCTAATTTTAGTGATGTGGCCAAAGCTAAATCACAAGATAAAGGTTCAGCAGAAAAAGGTGGAGATTTAGGATGGTTTACCGAAGGAGTGATGGTGCAGTCATTTAATGACGCATGTTTTGAAGGAATAAAAGGAGAGTTGCAAGTAGTGGAATCTCCATTTGGGATTCACTTAATTGAAGTGACAAATAAGAGTGCTAAATCTAAAAAATACAAAGTAGCTTACTTAAACAGAGAAGTGGTAGCAGGAAACCAAACATATCAAACGGTATTTACATCTGCCGGAAAGTTTGCTGCTGAAACAAATAATGCAGATGACTTTAACAGTGCTATTACGGAAGGGAATTTAACGAAAAGATTAGCTGACGGATTAAATGAAAATGCGAATACTATTCCTGGCTTAGACAATCCAAGACAGCTAGTTAGATGGGCATATGAAGCCAATGTTGGTGAGGTATCCGATGTTTTTGAGTTTGGTGATAAATTTGTAGTTGCTCACTTAACAGATATTAAAGAAGAGGGTTTACAATCATTAGAAGATGTTCGGTCTAGAATTGAGTCTACTTTATTACAAGAAAAGAAATCTGCATTATTAATAGATCAGTTGACTGGTGCTACTGATTTAGATCTATTAGCATCTGATTTTGGTGCAACAGTGAAGAGTGTAGAAGGAATAACATTTTTTTCTTCACAAGTTCCGGGAGTTGGTTCTGAGCCAGCATTTGTTGGTATGGCTTCTGCAATGAGTAAAGGAGATGTCTCAAGACCTGTCAAAGGTATGAATAGCATCTTTGTATTAAGATTAGATGATGTTATTTCTGCGCCAGAAGGTGCAACAGGAGGGGTTCAACAACAATTACAGTCTAGTCTACAGTCTAGATCTGGATTTGAGGTATATAATGAACTTGAAAAGTTAGCTAATGTAAAAGATAATAGAGCCAAGTTTTACTAAACGCTTTAATTATAAAATTTATAATCCCTACTCTGATAGAGTGGGGCTTTTTTATTATCTCTTTTATATCTTTAGGCCATGCAAGTGTGTTTGGTCTCAGCATCAGAGTTATATGCTTTAAGAAATTTGGTTTTGCGCCCTGGACAGCCATTGCAAACCGCTTTTTATGATAAA
>PAYR01000023.1 GCA_002715345.1 Flavobacteriales bacterium
CGTTACCCAAAATATCAATTGTTTAATTACTGAAAGCATCCACTTTCTATCTAAGTGTTGGGTATGCTTATCTTTTGGAGGATTTAAATAGCTGAATATTATTGGAATCAATAATAATGAAAGTAAGAAAACAGCGAAAATATTGACCGAAGCAACCAGTCCAAACTCACGTAAATCTTTGCTAGATGTTAAAATAAATGTTGCAAAACCAGAGGCCGTAGTAGCATTGGTCAAAATCGTGACATTCCCTATTTTCTTAATCATTCTGGTAAGCGACTTGGCTTTATTGCCGTGTCTTCTAATCTCATTATGATACTTATTGATTAAGAAAATGCAGTTAGGAACGCCAATTACAATCAGTAATGGAGGTATCAGAGCAGAAAGGATAGTGATTTCATAATCCAAAACTCCCAAGGTTCCAAAAGACCAAACCACACCTATCGCTACCACTAATATAGAAATAAGAACCGGTTTGTAAGACTTGAAAAACATAAAAAGGATGATAGCCGTCACTAACATCGCTAAGAAAATAAACAAGCCAACCTCTTTTCTGATCAATTCTGAATTAACAATTCTTAGATAAGGTAAGCCTGAATAATGAACATCTATAGCTGTTTTGGCGTAATACTTTTTACTAAATTCAATGATTTCCTCAACAACTTGAACTCTTTCGTCCGATTTCAAAATTTGTTGATCAACCTCTACCAACATTGCAGAAGCATTCGTTGATTCGTTTAAAAACATCCCTTCGTAAAAAGGAAGATTACGATACGATTGTACCGCTTCATCTAAATCTGTTTGTGTTTGAATAGCACTAAAGACAGGCTCAGTTAAAAATTTCTTGCTTTCGGTGTCTTTAACAAAATTAACTGCATCAGCGACTGACATCACTTCAACAACACCTTCAACATCACGAATACTGTCAGCGAGTACTTTCCAAGATTGAAAATGATTTAAAGTAAAAAAATCTGCGTCTTTAACTCCAATAACCATCACATTATCTCGCTGCCCAAAACGCTCTACAAAATAGTCGAAGTCAAGCTGTGTGTCGGAAGTTTTAGGAAGCAAACGCGCCATCGAATACGAAAGTTTCGCGTTTTTGGACTGCTGCACCATGAAGAATGTCATAGATACAATCAGCCAAATAAACACGGCTCTATACCTTAATATAACTCGGGCTATTACCGACCACATACTGATTAAATTTGCTTGTAAAAATACGGATAAATATAGGAGTAAAAACAAAAAAAGCTCGGCTATATAGCCGAGCTTAAAAGATAAGTTTACAACCTTATACTGTCATAATTTCTGATTGTTTTTTCGTAAAGAAGACATCTATTTTTGATGAGAACTCATTGGTCACATCTTGCACACTGTTTTCTGCATCTTTAATAACATCTTCCGACAATCCATCAAGCTTCTTCAACTCATCGTTAGCATCCTTTCTAACATTACGAATACTCACTTTAGCATTTTCCGCTTCTGCTTTGGCTTGCTTTACCAAATCACGCCTTCTTTCTTCTGTTACAGGGGGAACATTGATGATGATCATTTCACCATTATTCATTGGAGTGAAACCTAAGTTTGCATCAATAATTGCTTTCTCCATTAGCTCCAGCATAGATTTATCCCAAGGCTGTACCGAAATGGTTTTTGCATCCGGAGTATTGATGTTGGATGCTTGATTTAATGGCGTCATTGCTCCGTAGTAATCAATGCTTACATTATCCAACATTTGTGGTGATGCTTTTCCTGCACGAATCTTTGAAAAGGCTACTTCTAAGTGCACTATCGATTTATCCATCGATTCGCGAGTACTATCCAAAATGAATTCTATATCTTCCATAATTTTGGCTTTTATCTGTTAAAAATTGACAAGCGTTCCGATTTTATCACCTACTAACGCTTTCAATAAATTTCCTTTTTGATTGATATCGAACACTACAATTGGCAGCTTATTTTCTTCACAAAGGGTGAAAGCTGTCATGTCCATTACTTTCAGTTTTTTCTCATAAACCTCTTTGAATGAAATGGTGTCAAATTTAGTTGCCGACTGGTCTTTTTCAGGGTCAGCAGTGTAAATTCCATCCACTCTTGTTCCTTTAAAAATTGCATCTGCCTCCATCTCAATAGCTCGTAAAGTAGCAGCTGTATCGGTAGTGAAATATGGATTTCCTGTTCCTCCACCAAAAATAACTACTCTACCTTTTTGCATGTGTCGCATCGCTCTTCTCCTGATGTATGGCTCAGCTACTTGCTCCATTTTAATAGCTGTTAGCAGACGTGTTTTTACTTCTGCTTTTTCTAAAGCTGATTGCAAGGCCATTCCATTAATGATGGTTGCTAACATACCCATATAATCACCTTGCACTCTATCGAGCCCTTCTCCTTCTACTTGAACACCTCTAAAGATGTTTCCTCCACCAATTACAACGGCAACTTCAGCGCCAGCATCTACTGCCGACTTTATTTCTTCTGCATAAGTGGTTAGCTTTTCTGTATCGATACCAAATTGCTTATCGCCCATTAAAGCTTCACCGCTCAATTTTAAAAGTATTCTATTGTATTTCATGTGTTTTGAAAATCATTTCAAATATAGAAAAATAGCAACATTCTTACTTGTTGATTTTTCGGCTTTTTTATGCACAAAAAAACCACCCAAAAAAGAGTGGTTTTTCTCAATCTATCAAATCGGATTACCCTAAAGCTACACGCTTAAATCCGCTTACTTCTACATCACCATAGCTGCTCACATAGTCAGCTACTGATTTCTTCTCATCCTTAATAAAGTTTTGATCTAACAAACACTGCTCTTGATCAAGCGTAGTGTTATCAGAAATAAAACGCTCCATTTTTCCAGGAAGGATTCTATCCCAGATTTGCTCCGGCTTACCTTCTGCTTTTAACTCTGCTTTTGCGGTCTCTTCAGCAGTAGCTAAAACTTTATCCGTTAACTGTGCCATTGAAATGTATTGAGGAACATTTTTCAATGTTTTTCCTAAACGATATAACTCAATATTTTCTTTTTCGATAACCGCAATTCTTGCTTCTGTTTCAGANGCAACAAATGCTGGNTCAAAATCTTTGTAAGATAAAGTTGTTGCTCCCATAGACGNAACCTGCATTGCTAAATCTTTCGTTAACTCATCTGCNTTATCTANAGCATTGTTCAAACCNACGATTGTTGCAATTTTTCCNCCGTGAATGTAAGANCCAACGAATGGTGCNTCTANTCTTTCGAAAGCAGANATNTCTAATTTCTCTCCAATCACACCTGTTTGCTCNGTCAACTTCTCAGNTACTGTCATTCCTTCNAAATCAGCNGCCATAAAGGANTCTTTATCTGTNTGGTTTANTGCGATATCAGCAAACTGATTAGCTAAAGATTTGAAAGAGTCNTTTTTAGCAACGAAATCTGTTTCACATGCTAATACAATTGCTANACCTACAGTGTTNTCTGTATTGATTTTAGCNATCGCNACACCTTCTGTAGCATNTCTATCTGCACGCTTTGCAGCAATTTTTTGCCCTTTCTTTCTTAAGATTGCAATTGCTTCATCGAAGTTTCCTTCTGCTTCAACCAAGGCCTTTTTGCAATCCATCATTCCGGCACCNGTTTGTTTTCTTAGCTTNTTTACATCAGCAGCAGTTACATTTGCCATTTTTTCTGTACTGTTTTTATCTNTTAATGATTATTTTTCTTCCGCTGGAGCTTCTTCTTTCTTCTCCTCTTTTTTNGCTGCAGCAGCCGCTTCTTTTTCTGNGCCTCTNTCAGCNAAACCTTCTTGGANAGAGTCACANACCAATCCAATGATTTTNTCGATTGAACGNGTAGCGTCATCATTCGCTGGAATTGGGAAATCTACTAATGAAGGATCTGAGTTNGTATCAACGATAGCGAAAGTAGGAATNCCTAATTTTTTTGCTTCCGCTACTGCGATATGCTCACGNTGAATATCTACNATGAACAATGCNGCTGGAAGACGATTCATAGAAGCNATACTTCCTAANTTCTTNTCTAATTTTGCTCTTGTTCTTGATACTTGTAAACGCTCACGCTTAGATAATGTNTCAATCGTTCCATCCGCGTTCATTTTATCGATAGNNTTCATTTTCTTNATCGCTTTACGGATAGTAGCNAAGTTGGTTAATAAACCACCTGACCAACGCTCTGTAATGTAAGGCATATTTACNTTAGCTGCGTTANTAGATACAGCATCTTTCGCTTGCTTCTTAGTAGCCACGAACATTACCTTACGGCCNGATTTTGCAATNTGCTTTAGTGCTGCACNAGCATCCTCTANTTTNGCTACTGTTTTGTTTAAGTCGATAACNTGGATTCCATTTTTCTCCATAAANATGTACGGAGCCATTTTTGGATTCCACTTTCTTGTAAGGTGNCCGAAGTGTACACCTGCCTCTAAAAGGTCTTTGAAATTTGTCTTTGACATTTTATAAATTGTTTACATTCATTAAAAGCAATTGCTGAGTAGCGCGTTTACACGNAGTCTCAGNAATTTCGATACTAAACAATATCCTTGGATATTAACGTTTNCTGAACTGGAATTTCTTACGAGCTTTCTTCTGTCCTGGTTTTTTNCGTTCAACCATTCTAGGATCACGCGTCATCAATCCTTCGGCCTTTAAAGCTGGACGGTTATCCTCGCTCACTTCGCAAAGTGCACGAGCAATTGCTAAACGAACTGCTTCTNCTTGACCNGTAATACCNCCTCCGCTTACATTTACTTTTACATCATACTGTCCTTCTGCNTCTACTAATCCAAATGGTTGGTTTAGTTTATACATTAAAGTACCTGTAGTGAAGTAATCTTTTGCTTCACGGTTNTTTACTGTGATATTTCCTTTACCCTTGCTCATGTAAATACGAGCAACTGCTGTTTTTCTTCTACCAATGGTGTGAATTGTATCCATCGTTATGCGTTGATTTTAACTGCTTTTGGTTTCTGTGCTTCGTGCCCATGATCAACCCCTGCATATACATGCAAGTTTCTGAAGATTGCACGACCTAATTTATTCTTTGGCAACATACCTTTAACAGCTTGGTTTACCAAAGAAGTTTGATCTCTGTCAAAAAGTTCTTGAGGCGAAATACGCTTCTGACCGCCTGGGTAACCTGTATGCTTAAAATGCTCTCTATCTGTCCACTTCTGTCCAGTTAAGATAATCTTATCAGCGTTGATTACCACTACATAATCACCACAATCTGCGTGTGGTGTAAAATTGGTCTTGTGCTTACCTCTCAACATCCTAGCAACTTGTGATGCTAAACGTCCCAAAACCATCCCTTCAGCATCTACTAAAACCCACTGCTTATCTGCAGTTGCTTTATTGGCTGAAACTGTTTTGTAGCTCAATGTATCCACTTTCTCTCTTTTTTTTAATTCATTGCCCTAACGAACCCTATGCCCGAAAGGGTGGCAAAAGTAGAAATAATTTTTAATTCCAACAAAATTATTAACCATATTTAGTTGATAATTTTTAGCTCTTTTCCAACCTTGGTAAATGCGGCTATTGCTTTGTCTAAATGTTCGCGCTCGTGAGCCGCTGAAATCTGCACACGAATTCTTGCTTGTTCCTTAGGGACTACAGGGAAGAAGAAGCCTATTACATAGATACCTTCTTCCAATAATTTATCTGCCATTACTTGCGATAATTTTGCATCATAAAGCATGACAGGAACTATGGCGTGAACGCCTGCTTTAATATCAAATCCTGCTTCAGTCATTTTAGCACGGAAGTATTTAGTATTCTCTTCTAGCTTATCGCGAAGCTCAGTTGTCTCACTTAATAAATCGATAACTTGAATAGCAGCCCCCACTATAGAAGGCGCTAAAGAATTAGAGAATAAGTATGGGCGAGATCGTTGGCGCAACATGTCGATAATTTCTTTCTTTCCTGAAGTAAAACCACCCATAGCACCACCTAAAGCTTTTCCTAAAGTACCGGTAATAATATCTATACGACCCATCACTCCGCAGTGCTCATGTGTTCCTCTTCCAGTTTTGCCAACAAAACCAGTAGCGTGACAATCATCCACCATCACTAAAGCATCATACTTATCGGCTAAGTCACAAATCTTTTCTAATTGCGCTATATATCCATCCATGGAAAAAACACCATCTGTAACAATAATTCGATTTCGCTGTGCTTGCGATTCAATCAATTTAGTCTCTAAATCATGCATATCATTACTATTGTATCGATAACGAGCTGCTTTGCATAAACGAACTCCATCAATGATAGAAGCATGATTTAAAGAATCTGAAATAATTGCATCTTCCTTACCAAATAGAGGTTCAAAAACACCTCCATTTGCATCAAAAGCAGCTGCGTATAATATAGTATCTTCCATACCCAAGAAATCGGAAAGTTTTTGCTCCAACTCTTTGTGTATATCCTGTGTTCCACATATAAATCTTACAGATGATAAACCAAAACCGTGCGTGTCTAGAGCTTTTTTGGAAGCCTCAATCACTTTTGGATGTGAGGAAAGCCCTAGATAATTATTTGCACAAAAGTTTAACACATCAGCTCCTGAGCTAACTTTAATATCAGCTCCTTGAGGATTTATAATGATGCGCTCTCTTTTATATAAACCCGCTTCTTCAATGGCTTGTAATTCGTCTTGCAGTTGCTTTTAAAACTTTACGTACATACACTTAAATTTAGATTGCAAATTTACATAAATAAAAAAGGGAGGCGTACCTCCCTTTTTCTATCATTTTTATTAATACTTATACTATTCCTTGATCTAACATGGCATCTGCTACTTTAACAAATCCGGCAACATTAGCACCTTTCACATAATCTATATACTCTTCTTCTGAACCATATTCTACACAAGAAGTGTGAATGTCCTTCATAATGGTTTTCAATTTAGCATCTACTTCTTCTCTAGTCCAACTTAAACGCAATGAGTTTTGCGACATCTCTAAACCTGATGTTGCCACCCCTCCTGCATTAGAAGCTTTTCCTGGAGCAAATAAAATTTTCGCTGCTTGAAACGCCTCTATAGCTTCTGGTGTAGATGGCATATTCGCTCCTTCAGAAACACAAGCACAACCATTGGCAACCAAAGTTTTTGCTTCCTCACCATTCAACTCGTTTTGTGTTGCACAAGGTAAAGCAATATCACAAGCAACACCCCATGGTCTTCCTTCATGGAATTCGCAACTATACTTTTCAGCATATTCTTTAATACGACCACGCTTCACATTTTTCAACTCCATTATAAATGCTAATCTCTCAGCATCAACACCTGCAGCATCATAAATATAACCTGAAGAATCTGAAAGTGTAACTACTTTAGCTCCTAGCTCTGTTGCTTTTTCGCAAGCATACTGTGCCACATTACCTGAACCAGAAATAGCTACCGTTTTACCTTCAAAAGAATCGCCTTTAACAGCCAACATATTCTGTGCAAAATACACACATCCATATCCTGTTGCTTCAGGTCGAATTAATGAACCACCCCAGTTAATACCTTTGCCAGTTAAAACGCCTGTAAACTCATTACGGATGCGCTTATACTGACCAAACATATAACCGATTTCGCGACTACCAACACCAATATCTCCTGCAGGAACATCGGTATCTGGACCAATATGCTTACACAATTCCGTCATAAAAGATTGACAAAATCGCATTACTTCATTATCAGATTTTCCTTTTGGATTGAAATCCGAACCTCCTTTACCACCACCCATCGGCAATGTAGTAAGTGAATTCTTAAACACTTGTTCAAATGCTAAAAACTTCAAGACTCCTAAGTTTACCGAAGGGTGAAAACGCAAACCTCCCTTGTATGGTCCAATAGCAGAGTTAAATTCTACTCGGAAACCCCGGTTTACTTGTACTCTACCGTCGTCATCCAGCCAAGGAACACGGAATATAATTACGCGTTCTGGCTCAACCATTCTTTCTAATAACTTAGAAGAATTATACTTTGGATTTTCGTTCATGAATGGGATAATAGCTTCAGCTACCTCCTGAACTGCCTGAATAAACTCTGGCTCGTGTGCGTCCTTCGACTTAACTTCGGTCATGAACGCATCAATCTGATCTTGATACTTGCTAGACATCTTTGTTTAAATAAATATCGGGGCAAATGTATGTTTTTTTTATATCTGCTAAAATTCTTTTTTCAGTTTATTAAATCCTTAATTGCGAGTAGCACTTTTTTTACCGCAACAAATATAGTTTCTCAGTCTTGCTAAAAACAACACTTTGAAGCTATAAATTCAATAAAATTTGTGCTACTTTACCATAGGAATATTTATTAAAAACTGAGATTATTCTGTAAACACTGCTTGCGCCCCTCCGCAATGCGCTATCAACTTTTTGGCTAACTTTGACCCAATTCCAGGCACAAGATTGAGCTCTGTAAGATATAGGGAATCGTCTTTCATGGATTAAATTTGATGACTTTAACCACATAAATATATGAGATTTTTTTATTCAATCTTAACATTGCTTCTATTCTCTTTCACTGCTATCGGACAATCCATTCAAGGAAAAATAACTGATAGCTCTTCTGGAGAACCGCTTATTGGGGTGAATATTTTACTAGGATCAAATAGCGGAACTGCTTCTGATTTGGACGGATATTACCGCCTGCAAACAACTTCAGGGAAACATACCATTCTTTTTAAGTTTATTGGATACAAAGAGGTGAAAAAAGAAGTTACATTGCAATCTGGACAAACACTTTCACTAAATATAAAGCTACAAGATGCTGCCCTAGAACTTGGAACTGTTGTTGTATCTGCTGGAAAATTTGAGCAAAAAATTGAAGAAACAACTGTTTCTATGGAAGTAATTAAACCTTCCTTAATTGAAAATAAGAACACAACTAATATTCAAACTGCTATAGAGCAAGTTCCAGGAGTAACTATTACTGATGGACAAGCTAATATTAGAGGCGGTAGTGGTTGGAGCTATGGTGCAGGCACTCGCGTGCAAGTGATGGTAGACGATATGCCGCTTATTTCTGGTGACGCAGGACAAGCGCAATGGAGCCTTATATCCACAGAAAACATAAACCAAGTAGAGATTATTAAAGGAGCTTCATCTGCATTATATGGTTCTTCTGCACTTAACGGAGTAATCAACATTCGAACAGCTTACCCAGGAACCGAACCGGAAACAAAAGTTAGTTTTCACCATGGATTTTATGATGATGCTAAACGCGAATCTTTAAATTGGTGGGGGAGCAGAAACCAAAGGGTTTATGGTGCAGATTTCTTACACAAAAGAAAAGTGGGAAACCTTGATTTAGTAATTGGAGGCTTTCTATTAGAAGACGAAGGATATCGTTTTGATGAAACGACAAGCAGAAAGAGAGTAAATTTTAACACTAGATACAAAAATAAGAAAGTAGATGGCCTATCCTATGGATTAAACGGAAACTTATTGTTTAATGAAACAGCTTCCGCAATTATTTGGGAAAGCTATGAACAAGGGTTTGTTCCTATGGACAGTGCAGTAACAACTACTAGCGGAGATATTTTTCACCTAGACCCATACATTACTTATATAAATGGCAGAAATAATGACAAACATAGTCTTCGAACACGCTACATGAAAATAATTAATGATAACAGCACAAAAGATAACGATAACGGACAGGACAACCAGTCTGAAACATATTACACTGAATATCAATATCAAAAAAGTTTTGATGGCTGGAAGTTAAATTGGACAAGCGGATTGATGAATGAATTAGTAGATGCTAGTGCTGAGCTTTTTAATGGAAGAAACTACAGAGTTAATAATGCCGCATTTACACAATTCGATAAAAAGTTTGGAGAACGACTAAATATTTCCGCAGGAGGTCGATATGAACAATTCTCTCTGAATTCAGAAATGGGCTTTGAGGTAGATGGTAATCTATTAGAATTTTTCACTACTGGAAAACCCGTATTTCGTGCTGGTGCTAACTACCAATTAGCAAAAGCTACCTATCTAAGATCTTCTTGGGGGCAAGGTTATAGATTTCCTAGTATTGCAGAATTATTCATTACCACAAACATTGGAGATATCCATGTTTATGCCAATCCGAGCTTAAAACCAGAAGAAGGATGGAGCTCTGAAGTAGCAGTGCGACAAGGATTTCAAATCGGTGCATTTCAGGGATTTTTAGATGTCGCTGCATTTAAAATGATTTACGATAATATGATGGAGTTTAGTTTTGGACCATGGGGAGAACCTGGGACAGGTTTAGCAGGAACAGGTTTAGGATTTAAAGCCATCAATATTGGAACTACCGAAATAAAAGGAATTGAAGCAAGCATTACCGGTCAAGGCAAGGTAGGCACAAACTCTACACTTAACATACTTGCAGGGTACTTGTATAACCAACCAACTGCTTTAAACCATTTAGACATCTATGCGGAAGAACCTTATGCAAACTATTATACGAGTAGCTCTAACAACTACAATATGAATGAGGGACTATATGGAACAATTGACTCAACAGGAATCATAAATCCAGAAGGATATAATCAAATCTTAAAATATAGACATAGACAACAAATTAAACTTGATGCAGAGTTAATTACTAAAAACTTCACTACAGGACTATCTGTTCGATACAACAGTTTTATGGAGAATGTTGATGCTATTTTTGCTACACCATTTTTTGCTACACAAGTTCCCGGAATTAACGAGTCAAGAGAATTATTAGATGATGGAGATTTAATTGTCGATTACAGATATAGCAAACAAATCACTGAAGATTCAAAGGTTTCTCTTATTATAAACAACCTTTTGAATAAAGAGTATCAGTCAAGACCTGCAAACATGATGCCTCCAAGAACTGTGTCCGTACAATGGAGCATCAAATTGTGATGAAAATTCTAGGCATAATCCCTGCTAGATATGATTCTAGTCGATTTCCTGGAAAACCTCTTCTAGATTTAGGAGGAAAAAGCATGGTGAAACGTGTATATGAACAAGCACAAAAATCTAAGCTTGACCAAGTAATTGTTGCCACTGATGATGAGCGAATTTATAATGCCGTTCTTAACTTTGGTGGAAAAGCTATAATGACTTCCTCTGAACATCCTAGCGGAACAGACCGCTGTTTGGAGGCGCTGCAAAAAAGCGAGGGAAACTTTGATGGTGTCATCAATATTCAAGTAGACGAACCTTTTATTCACCCTGAACAAATTCAAAAAATTGCTCATTGCCTTCAACAAAAAAATACACAAATTGCTACACTTGGAAAAGTTGTTTCCAGAAAGGAAGATGTGTTAGACGTTAATGCTCCAAAAGTGTTTTTTAACGAGAAAATGCTTGCTACCACTTTTGAAAGAGAAGTCGATTTTGACAACAATACTCAATACTATCATCATGTTGGCATTTATGGATACACTAGTAAAGCACTTACGGAAATCACGCAGTTACCCCCTAGCAAAAACGAAATAAAAAAACAATTGGAGCAACTTCGTTGGTTAGATAATGGCTATAGCATCCGAGTGGAACTGACTGAACATAAAAGCTTTTCGATTGACACGCCAGAAGATGTTAAAAAAATAGCGCACTTGCTGTAAATCACAAACCTATTTTTGGTAATTTAGCATTTTCAATGTCTTTACAATTAGACTCACATATCAGCTATCTATTACACGAGCACGATTGTGTCATTTTACCTGCCTTTGGTGGCTTTGTAGCCAATTACCATTCGGCAAAAATTGATCCTCTCATTAACTTCATGCACCCACCAAAAAAACACATTGTTTTCAACAAAAGCTTGCAGAACAATGATGGACTATTGGTAAACGAAGTGGCTTCTTGTGAGGGTATTAGCTTCAAAAAAGCACAAAAAGAAGTGGATGAATTTATTAAGAATTTAAAAGATAAATTACACCTCCACAAAAAAATAGTTATTGAAGGAGTTGGGACTTTGATTCTATCTAATGATAACACGCTTTTATTTGTACAAGACTTAACGACCAATCACTTGCTTACAAGTTACGGGATGGGAACAATTCAATCGCCTGCTATTAAGCGTGTAAGCGTGCAAGAGCGTATTGAAGCAAAAATCAAGCATATTGATGAAAACCATTTACCAAGAAACAAAAAATCGTGGCTAAAGGTGGCTGCCGTTTTATTGCCATTAGCAATGTTATCGGTTTTAGGAATTTCCAAACAAGAGAAAATACAAACAACTTTTGCTAACTTGAATCCATTTACAAGTACAACTACTGAAATGGTCATTGAAATAATTGAAACTACTGCTGTAGATTATACTTTACACTCTCCTGTTTATCAAATTGAAGAGGGTATACAGCAATCTTTTGAAGCAAAAATAGCTGCAGAAAAAATAATTGCACAGCAAACGCCAAAGCACTTCATAATTGCAGGGGCATTCAGCACAGAACGAAATGCCAACAATCTAGTTCGAAAACTAAAGCGTTGGAATTTTGACAACGCCCACATCATGGGGCAAAGCAATAGCGGATTATATCGTGTTTGCTACGATGGTTTTGCAAAATCAGAAGATGCACTTAGCGCACTACACCAAATCAAGAAGACCAATGCTTCAGCTTGGCTTCTCTCAATGTAAAAAAATATGGCTTCAAAAACGCCTTCAGAAAGCATCGCCACTCTAACAGAAATGGTGTTACCTAACGACACCAACAACCTAGACAACCTTATGGGGGGTAGACTATTGCATTGGATGGATATTGCCACTGCTATTTCTGCACACCGCCACTGCGGAAGAATTGTAGTAACAGCTTCCGTAAACAATGTCTCTTTTAATCATTCAATACCTAGAGGTAGCATTGTAACTATGGAAGCAAAAGTTTCTCGTGCTTTCAAATCTTCTATGGAGGTCTTTGTAGATGTGTGGATGGAGAATAGAAATAGTAAAGGGCGCGTAAAATGCAATGAAGCGATTTACACATTCGTTGCCGTAGATCAGCTTGGAAATCCAATTGAAGTGCCTAAAATTATCCCAAAAACAGAAAAAGAAAAAATGAGGTTTGAAGGCGCCTTAAGGAGAAGACAACTCAGCTTGATTTTAGCAGATAGAATGAAGCCTAGTGACGCAACTGAATTGAAAGCTTTATTCAATAAAGCTTAAATACGCATTATATATTTCCTCAGAAGAAATCGATTTAATACAAGTTTTATTTTTTTTACATCTCTTTCCATGTTTCGAACATGGGTTTTTACGTGAATTTGATATCAGCATCTTTGAATTTTCATTAAGGTATGGTGAAAATCCAAGAACTGGCTTTGTACATCCCCAAAAAGAAATCATAGCTTTATTAAATGATGATGCAATATGCATCATTCCTGTATCATTTGTAAAAAAAAGTTTGCAGTCTCTAATTATAATTGCTGATTCATTGATGGATAAACCACAAAAATTATACACCTCTTTATTTTTAATATTTGTGGTAAGTTTAATTATTTCTTCAGCTTGATTATTTTCTTTTTGACCACCAATGAATATTACATCAATCTTCTCTTGTATTTTATTGATAGTCTCAATAATTTGTTTTGTAGATAGCTTTTTATTTTGATGAGAAGCTGATAATGACCAGCATATGTACTTATTTTTAGATTTATATGTTTGGGATTTTTCTTTTTTAATGAAATAATCTAATCTCTTATGATCATTACATACTCCTAAATTTAAAACTGTATCAAAATAACGATCAACAATATGTTTATTTGGCATCAAGTTGATGTTAAAATGAATTAATAACCATCTTTCAAGATTTAATTTCTTAAAATTAACTGACTTTACGCCTAAAAAAACTTTTAATTTAAACGTTCTAAAATTATTCTGTAAGTCTATAATTTTATCAAATCTTATATTTTTCAAATTATCATGTTCTGTATTATAAACATGTATTTGATGTATGTAAGGATTCTTTTCTAATAAACATACATACTCTTTTTTTGTCAAAAAATGTATCTCTGCATTAAGCTGTTTATTAAGACAGCGCAAAACAGGTGTTGTAAGTACAATATCACCTATCGAGCTTAATCGAATAACAAGTATCTTTAACGGTTTCGACATCCGCTCAAAGCTAAATAATTTATCCTAATTTTGCCTAAATGCATCTGATAGATACGCACACACATTTATTTGCACAACAGTTTGATGAAGACCGCTCAGAAGTAGTACACAAAGCGCTTGAAAAAGGAGTGCAACAAATGTTATTACCAAATATTGATAGCAGTAGCATCCAACCAATGTTGAATTTATGCACAGAATTCCCGAACAATTGTTTTCCAATGATGGGGCTGCACCCCTGCGATGTAAAAGATAACTATTTAGAAGAGCTTGTAATAATTGAAGAATGGCTACAAAAGGAAAAGTTCGTAGCAGTTGGCGAAATTGGCATTGATTTATATTGGGATAAAAGCACCTTATCTATCCAACAAGATGCTTTTCGTAAGCAAGTGCGGTTGGCCAAAAAATACAAGTTGCCAATTGCTATACATGTTCGTGATAGTTTTGATGAAGTCTTTACTATTATAGATGAGATGAATGATGATGATTTGAGTGGTGTATTTCATTGTTTTACAGGAAACGAGACTGAAGCCAATCACATCATAAATTATGGTGGATTTAAGTTAGGAATAGGTGGGGTAGTCACTTTTAAAAATAGCGGACTAGACAAAACATTAAGAACTATTCCGATAGAGCATTTAATTTTGGAAACGGATAGTCCTTACTTGGCTCCGGAACCTTACAGAGGAAAAAGAAATGAAAGCAGTTATGTGGTGTTAGTTGCCGAAAAGTTGGCTGAAATTTATGGAAAATCGGTAGAAGAGATTGCCGACATCACCACTCAAAATACAAATGAGTTATTTAAAATATGAGTCAAAACAAATCCATATTACTGATTTATACAGGTGGCACAATCGGCATGATCAAAGGGGGAGATGGCTCGTTAAAACCTTTTGACTTTGAAAAACTAACATCCGAAATTCCAGAACTCAAGAAGTTTGATGTAGAACTAAGCGCCATCGCTTTTAAAAAGCCTATTGACTCTTCCAACATGAACCCAAAAACTTGGGTGTATTTGGCAAATCTTATTGGACAACACTACCAACAATACGATGGGTTTGTTATTCTGCATGGCTCTGACACCATGGCCTATACAGCCTCGGCATTAAGCTTTTTACTAGAAGATTTATGCAAACCTGTTATCTTAACCGGATCTCAGCTTCCTATTGGAATTAGAAGAACCGATGCTAAAGAAAATTTGATTACGGCTATAGAAATTGCTGCAAGCGGAAACACTCCCGAAGTTTGCGTATATTTTGAATATAAACTGCTGAGAGGTAACCGAACGGTAAAAGTAAATGCTGAACATTTTGAAGCTTTTGACTCTCCTAATTTTCATGCATTAGCAGAGGCAGGTGTACACATCAAATACCATCAAAAAGTAAGTTGTATCATTGAAAAACCTTTAAAAGTATATGAGCAAATGAGCTCTTCTGTTGCTTTACTAAAACTATACCCAGGTATTCCGCAAGAGGTAGTGAAGGCAGTCCTTAACAGCAACTGCAAAGGAATTGTTTTGGAAACTTTTGGCTCTGGAAACGCAAGCACTCAAATTAAATTTTTAAGTGTTCTTGAAAGCGCCATCTATAATGGAAAAATCATTTTGAATATTTCGCAATGTTTAGCAGGAGCTGTTAGTCAGGGGCTTTATGAAACCAGTTCTCAACTAGAAAAAATAGGTGTAATAAGCGGTAAAGACATGACCACAGAGGCCGCCCTGACTAAAATGATGTTTTTATTAGCACAAGATTTACCTACAGAAGAACTCAAAACACAATTGACTCATTCCTTAAGAGGCGAACTCTCTTAAAAAATCATTAGCATTTTATAACTTTGCCCACCTTAATTGGTGAGGTGGCCGAGTGGCTTAAGGCGCACGCTTGGAAAGCGTGTAGAACGCAAGTTCACGCAGGTTCGAATCCTGTCCTCTCCGCA
>PAYR01000024.1 GCA_002715345.1 Flavobacteriales bacterium
CAAGATTTATGAAGTATTTAATTGTATATTTGCGTTTACTAAAATCTATGTTATGAAAGGGTTTTTAATTTTTTGTCTAACGATTTGTTCTGTTCTTGTTTTTGGGCAAGACATTAATGTTAATGCAAACAATAATAATATTGAAAGTAATAATTTATTTGAAGAAATGGTAACAGAAATTACCGTTCATAATACTTCAAATGTTTCTAAAAATATAAAAGTCAGTAGAGAAGTAATTAATGAAACTGAGGGTTCTTCAAATTATTTTTGCTGGGATCTTTGTTATTTGCCTATTGTTAACATTTCTACAAATCCAATTAATTTTTCTGGGGGTGAAATTAATGAATCTAGTTTTTCGGTTCATTACAGCCCAAATGGTAATGAAGGCGAAACAAGAATTCGATATTGTGCTTTTGACGAACAAAATGTAGCTGACTCAGCATGTGTAGTAGTCAGATATTACGCTTCGTCAACAGTTAATATTAATGATTTTAACTCCTATTATTTTTCAGAATTTTATCCTAATCCAAGTTCGTTAATTACAGAATTTTCGTATAATATACTAACTAACCAACAGTGTGAGGTGGTTGTGTTAGATATGTTAGGAAATATAGTAAAAAAACATCAGCTTTCTAGAGAGGATGGAAAGTTGAGATTATCAGTGACAGATCTTAAGGCAGGCTTGTATTTTGCAAACATCATGGCAGATGGTCAGCTGCATGAAATAAAAAGATTAATAGTCTCAGATTAATATCAACAAAGCACTATTGATAAAGCCGGCTTTGCCGGCTTTTTTTATAATGTAATATTGATAGTTTTACATCATAATTGATCCCGATGGCTAAAAAAATCAGAAAAAAAGAAGCGTTAGAATATCACTTACAAGGAAGGCCTGGTAAAATAGAGGTTGTTCCTACAAAGAAACATAGCTCTCAAAGAGACTTATCATTGGCATATTCTCCNGGTGTTGCTGAACCTTGTNTTCAGATTAGTAAGAAGAAAGAGGATGTATATCAATACACAGCTAAAGGAAATTTGGTTGCNGTTATTTCGAANGGTACAGCAGTNCTTGGCTTAGGANATATTGGTCCAGAAGCATCTAAACCTGTAATGGAAGGTAAAGGTCTTCTTTTCAAAATATTTGCNGANATAGATGTGTTTGATATTGAGGTNGACGCATCNGATGTCGATACTTTTGTTCAGACTGTTAAGGCNATATCTCCCACTTTTGGAGGGATCAATTTAGANGANATTAAGGCTCCNGAATGCTTNGAAATAGAGCGTAGGTTAAAAGAGGANTTGAATATTCCGATTATGCATGATGANCAACACGGTACTGCTATTATTTCGGCAGCAGCTTTGTTNAACGC
Organism: Flavobacteriales bacterium; assembly: GCA_002715345.1. Taxonomy (GTDB): domain Bacteria; phylum Bacteroidota; class Bacteroidia; order Flavobacteriales; family UBA7312; genus UBA7312. Next base: position 1,371 of record PAYR01000024.1, read on the forward strand.
NCTAGAANTTGCNAAGAAAAAGNTNANCAACATAAAAGTAGTAGTGAATGGNGCAGGTGCAGCAGCNATGTCTTGTGNTNGATTGTATGTTTCACTTGGGGTGAAAAAAGAAAATATTGTGATGTTGGATAGCAAGGGTGTTATNCGTCAAAACAGNGAAGGTCTTACAGNTGAAAAGGCTGAATTTGCTACCAATAGNNGNATCAATACTTTGGANGAAGCTATGAGNAAATCTGATGTTTTTCTAGGNCTTTCTATGGGTAATGTTGTAAGTGCAGAGATGGTNNAGTCNATGGCNAAAAANCCTATTGTATTTGCATTAGCTAATCCAGATCCGGAAATTAGCTACAAAGAAGCTGTTAATGCTCGAGAAGATNTCATNANGGCAACGGGGCGTTCAGATAATCCNAACCAGGTTAATAATGTGCTTGGTTTTCCATTCATTTTNCGAGGAGCTTTAGATGTTCGTGCNACNTGTATCAATGAAGAAATGAAATTNGCAGCTGTGAAAGCNATAGCAGAACTAACAAAAGAGCCTGTNCCAGATACTGTGAATTTGGCTTATGGCGAACAATCAATCAGTTTTGGAAAGGAATANATNATCCCNAAGCCATTAGATANNCGCTTAATCACCGCAGTTGCNCCAGCAGTTGCTAAAGCCGCNGTTAAATCAGGTGTNGCACAAGTAGAANNCCCAAATTGGGAAAAATATAAACTTGAATTAAACAATCGANTAGGATTAGATAATAAACTCATTCGTTCTATAACCAACAGAGCAAGAAGGAATCCGAAAANAGTTGTNTTTGCCGAGGCAGAACACTANAAAATATTGAAAGCAGCACAACAAGTGCGTGATGAAGGAATTGCAGAGCCTATTTTATTGGGTAGAGAAAATCGAATTTTAGANCTGATTGACGAGAATGCATTGGAGCTTGAAGGAGTGGNAATCATAGATCCAAAAAGCGANGCTGAAGAAAAAAGAAGAAATGAATTCGGTGATATTTTCTTTGAAAAGCGCCAANGAAAAGGNGTTACCCAATTTGANGCAAGAAAATTGATGCGTGAGCGAAACTACTTCGGNTCAATGCTAGTAGAGATNGGAGATGCNGATGCNTTNGTGTCTGGTATTACAAGAAATTACCCTAGCACACTNCGTCCTGCACTTCAAATAATTGGTACAGAAGAAGGNGTTGATAAAGTAGCTGGGATGTTCATNATGAANACAAAGAAAGGNACNCTGTTTTTGGCAGATACAACAATNAACATTAATCCAACCGCNGAAGANTTGGCTAATATTGCAANCTTGACAGCNAAGACGGTNAGGCGTTTTAACATGAAGCCAAGAATCGCNATGTTGTCTTANTCTAATTTTGGCTCTTCTCAAACAACAGNNTCTAAAAAAATTATAGAAGCTNCGGAGTTACTTAAAAAAGAAAATAAAAACNTGNTAATAGACGGNGANATTCAGGCAGACTTTGCGTTGAACAAAGAAAAGCGTGATTATNTGTTTCCNTTTTCCGATTTGAAAGANAATGCAAACACACTCATATTNCCGAATTTAGAAGCTGGNAACATAGCCTACAAATTGATTCAAGANTTGGATGAAGCAGAGGCNATNGGNCCCATTCTTATTGGAATGAAAAAGCCNGTTCATATTTTACAGTTAGGCTGTTCGGTAAGGGAGATTGTGAATATGGTTACTATTGCTGTGGTAGATGCACAAACCAAAAAGTAGTTTATGATNACACATGTTAAAGGAAGATTAGTTGAGAAAAACCCTGCTTTTGTAGTGATTGATTGCAATGGAATAGGGTACTTGTTGCGAATTTCATTNCANACNTATTCTCAAATNGNAGAGNGTGAGTNATGTATGTTGCATACTCATTTATCNATTAAAGAAGATNCNCATACACTTTNTGGATTTGCTGAGNNTGAAGAGAGAGAGTTNTTCAGGNATCTTATCTCAGTTTCTGGGNTTGGACCTAATACTGCACAGATGATTTTGTCTTCCCTTTCTCCTGCAGATGCGCAACAAGCNATTCTTNNTGAGAATGTNTCGCTANTAAAAAGNGTTAAAGGAATTGGAGGNAAAACAGCGCAACGAATTATCCTTGATTTGAAGGATAAATTANCNAAGCAAGGAATTGTAGTTGATCAGNCNTTTNNANAACACAATACAACTAGAGAAGAAGCGTTATCAGCATTAACAATGTTAGGATTTTCTAAAAATNCCATTGAGAAAGTNATAGANAAGGAGTTNCAANANGGTGCATTAGAGGTAGAAGAATTGGTGAAAAGAGTGCTNAAAAAAATGTAATATTTTTGTGTTCCTTTTATCAGAGAACAAAGTGAGGGTTAAACAAGTATTTAAAAACATAGCACTGATGTGCTTTTTGTTGTTTATAGTGCATGCTAAACAGCTGTTTGCTCAATCGGACACATTGCCCTTCACATTACCTTCCTTACCTCCTTGGGAAAACCCTATTTACACTCCTTCAAGCGGCCTGTATTTAAATACACCTTCGGTTTTAAGTCCTCAAGTAAGTTATGATGCTGTAACAGGAGAGTATTTTTTAAATCATTCTATAGGTTCATATCANCTGTCTAACCCTACAATTTTATCNTTTTCAGAATACCAAANGTTTNAGTTTCAACAAGGNNTNAAAGATTATTGGAAATCGAAAGTAGCAAGTAAGAGTTTATCATCTTCNGAAGAAAANAAGGGCCCGNTNAGTATTGATATTGGCGCTGAAGCTTTTGATAAAATTTTTGGAAATAGTACAATNGATATTCGTCCTCAGGGATCAGCTGAACTAATTTTNGGGATTAAACATAATAGGTTAGAAAANCCAAGGTTGCCAGTTCAACAACAACGAAATACAACATTTGATTTTGAAGAAAAAATTCAAATGAATGTAATTGGAAAGATTGGAGATAAACTAAGATTAACAACCAATTATGACACAGAAGCTTCTTTTGATTTTGAGAATAATATGAAGCTTGAATANACAGGATATGAGGATGAAATTATCAAGAAAATAGAAATAGGAAATGTTAGTCTTCCTCTTAACGGTACATTAATTACAGGAAGTCAAAGTCTTTTTGGAGTTAAAACTCAAATGCAGTTTGGACGAGCGACCGTAACATCTATATTTTCACAACAAAAAAGTACATCTAAAGTTATAGAAGTTGAAGGTGGGGCGCAAACTACACAGTTTGATATTTATGCTGATCAATATGAAGCCAACAAACACTTCTTTCTTTCACATTACTTTAAAGATAGGTATGATATTGCACTAGAAGAATTGCCTTTTATAAATTCTCCTGTTAACATTACGAAAGTAGAAGTGTGGATCACCAATAAAACAGGTGAAACTGAAGGTACAAGAAATATTATTTCTTTCATGGATTTAGGAGAGCCAATGCAGTATGTATTCAATACTGCAGTAGCTTCAGCGCCTCTCAATAATATTGTGTATCCAAGNAANGAAGCNAATGAGNTGTACAATAAGATGAATGNTCAATATTCGGCAATTCGAGATATTACNCAATTAAGTAGTCAGTTAAGTNGTTTGTCTAGCNTGTATGGTTATGAAATTTCTCAAGACTATGAAAAGTTAGAGCGTGCACGATTGCTTGATGAAAATGATTATACAATTCATCCTCAGCTAGGATATATATCCTTAAACTCTGCACTATCTCCAGATGAGGTGTTAGCAGTAGCATTTCAATATACCATTGGTGGTAATACTTATCAGNTTGGAGAATTTTCTANCACTGGNCCAAGCGCACCAAATACATTATTTGTAAAACTNCTAAAAGGAGTCAATTTTACTCCGAAACTTCCNACTTGGGAATTGATGATGAAAAACATATACTCTTTNGGAGCNTATANTNTAAGTCAAGAGGATTTTTTNCTAGATNTAGTTTATGAAAANACTGTTGGAAATGGAACNATCACNAACTATTTATCTGANGGAGCAATAAATGGTGTGCCACTTATCAAANTNCTNAATTTAGATGGATTAAACAATCAACAAGAAAGACAGTCAGATGGAGTTTTTGANTTTATNGAAGGGACAACAATATTAAAGGCAACGGGNAGGGTNATCTTTCCTGTNTTAGAACCCTTTGGAAGTCATTTAAGANCTCAGTTTAATGATGTGTCTATAGCNGATAAATATGNCTATGATGTTTTATATGACTCAACAATTACTGTAGCGCGTCAATTTCCTCAGCTAAATAAGTTTAGAATTAAGGGTAGCTACAAGTCTGAGTCTNGCGCAGAGATATTTTTAAATACTATGAATATTCCAGACGGCTCTGTAACTGTAACAGCTGGCGGAATGNAGCTAGAGGAGAATATTGATTATACGGTTGATTATGATTTNGGTAAAGTGACAATTATTAACGAAGGAATNTTNATGGCAGGNACNCCAATCCGNATATCATTAGAGAGNAATGCGTTTTTTGGAATGCAGTATAAAACTNTAGTAGGGACNCATGTAGATTATATGCTTACTGATGATTTCATGATNGGCGGNAGCATCCTNAATTTAACTGAAAGACCCCCTGCGGGNTCTCAAAAAGTCAACACNGGGGAGGANCCAATATCGAATACTATTTGGGGAATAGATTTGAATTANAGAAAAGATTCTCCGTTCATGACTAAAGTTATTGATAAANTCCCTTTNATTGAAACAAAAGAAAAATCAACATTTACAGCTGTTGCTGAGTTTGCTCATTTGATTCCAGGTCACCAAAGAAGTATAGATAATACTGCTTATATTGATGATTTTGANNCAAGTAGTATAGGTTTGGATATTAAAATNCCAATTGCTTGGAATNTNGCTGCNGTTCCNAGAGACCCTTCTTTGTTNCCAGAATCTTCTGTTAATAATGATTTGTCGATAGGATTTAATCGAGCAAAGATGTCATGGTACACNATCGATAATTTATTTTATAGATCAAATACTGTGACACCAGATCATATTAGGGATGATGAATCGCAATTATCTNACCACTCTGTAAGAGAAGTATTAGAACGAGAGGTNTTCCCTAATAANGACCCTAATATAGGTAGTCAAATATCTAACTTACCATTGTTGAATATAGCTTACTATCCTCAAGAAAGAGGNCCTTACAATTATAANATATCNAGATTAGGAGANTCNGGAGAATTGATNTATCCTGATAGTTCTTGGGCTGGTATAAGTAGAAANCTTGAAACAAATGATTTTGAAGAACAGAANATTGAATTTATCGAGTTCTGGATGATGNATCCATTTAATGAAGATGTTGANCCTAATCATTCGGGNGGAGATCTGTATATCAATTTAGGTAACATNTCGGAAGATNTNTTAAAAGATGGATATAAAAGTTTTGAAAATGGATTGCCTANTTCTTCAATAGTTGAGAATGTNGACACTACNGTCTGGGGAAGAGTTCCAANTACATTTTCAATAGTTGANGCNTTTGATAACGATCCTGGNTCAAGGGANTTTCAAGATGTTGGTTTAGATGGGTTNTCCAATACAGATGAACAATCATTCTTCAATGATTACATAGAAAGNGTAATATCNAAGCATGGNACATCTTCTATTGCGTATGATAAAGTATTTGCTGACCCTTCGGCAGANAATTATTCCTATTTNTTAGGAGAAGACNNTGATAANANACAAGANTCAATCATGGGNAGGTATGAANGTTTTGCNGGTTTAGAAGGNAATTCTGCTTTACCTAANCCTACATCTACTGCATCTACAAGTCTTCCAAATAATGAAGATATNAATAAGGATAATACTCTAAATGAGTCAGAAAGTTATTTTCAGTACAAAGTTCCGCTNTTTCCNGGAATGACAATTGGAGATAGTTATATTACTGATGTTTTAGAAACAANAGCAAATACTCCAGTAGGAGAGAGACCGATAAAATGGTATCAATTCAAGGTNCCTATACANCAACCTTCCNNTGTGATAGGAAATATTCAAGATTTTAAATCTATTCGCTTNATTCGTTTGTTTTTCAAAGATTTTGAAGACCCAATCATGTGTCGTTTTGCTACAATGGAGTTAGTGAGGGGNGAGTGGAGAAGATACAATTTTGATTTATCAACNGANGGAGAGTTTGTTCCTAATGATGAAGATGAAACAACNATTTTTGATGTNTCTGTGGTAAANATTGAAGAGAANGGAGAAAGACTACCTATCAANTATGTTTTACCTCCTGGAATNGTACAAGATGTAGATAATACAACCACAGCTATTAGAAGATTAAATGAACAATCCTTANTGTTAAAGGTGTGCGGATTAGCAANTGATGATGCAAGAGCCGCTTACAAAACAAGCAGTTTTGATTTTAGAAATTACAAGAGGCTCAAGATGTTTTTACATGCTGAGGCAGTTAATGATGCTAACGATTTACAAGATGGAGAGTTAGGAGCTTTCATTCGATTAGGCTCAGATTTTAATAACAACTATTACGAATTTGAAATTCCTTTAGAGTTAACTGCATGGGGAGAAAATTTAGATACAGAAGTATGGCCTGAAAATAATGAGCTAGACTTAGAATTTGAATTGCTTCAATTAGCTAAACAGGATAGGAATTTAGCAGTAGCAATGGGGTTGCATGAAAGCAATAATGTTCCATTTCAATATTTAACACCTGATGGTAGAGTTACATTAAGAGGAAATCCTAATCTTAGCGCAATTAAAACTATTATGTTGGGAATTCGAAACCTAAAAGAAAATGGAGAAACGGTGTGTGGAGAAGTATGGTTTAATGAATTGAGATTGACAGATTTTGATGAATACGGTGGGTGGGCAACAAATGCAAGGGTTAATGGAAGATTAGCAGATTTTGCAAGTGTGAATATAGCTGGAAATATGAGTACTGTTGGTTTTGGTAGTATTGAGCAAAAACTTCAGGAAAGACAAAAATATAATGCTAGACAATATGATTTAGCTTCTACTTTTTCACTAGATAAGTTCTTTGCCGAAGAAGCAGGCCTGAAAATTCCACTTTATGTAGGGGTGTCAGAAGCTGTTAAAGATCCTCATTATAATCCATTAGACCCAGATATAACTCTTTCAAAATCGTTAGATAATCTTGAGACGAAAGCTGAGAAAGATGAATTGAAAAATATAGTTCAAGATTATACTAGTAGAAAATCTATCAACTTGTCCAATGTCAGAAAACAGAAGAACCCTGGAGCAGGGACAGTGGCAAAATCCAGAATTTATGATATTGAAAATTGGTCTATGTCTTATGGGTACACTGAGGTAATATCAAGAGATATTAACACTGAGTATAATTTAAATAAAAGTTATCAAGCAGCTTTAAATTACACCTATTCTTCGAGACCAAAAAATTATAAGCCATTTTCAAAAGTAAAATTGTTTAGAAATAAATATTTTAAACTACTGAAAGATTTTAACTATCACCTATTACCTAAGTCGATTACTTTTCAAACAGATATTGATAGGCATTATAATGCTCGAAAAATTAGAAATATTAGTAATGATTACATGCTCATAGCACCTACCTACAATAAAAGTTTTTATTGGAATAGAAATTATGGTTTTAAGCATGATGTTACCAGAATGTTAAAGGTTAATTTCAATGTTAGGAATAGCGCTTCTATAGACGAGCCTTCTGGACGATTGGATAAAGAAGATTCTGATTATTCATTAAAAATGGATACTATATGGGATAATGTATTAGACTTTGGTAGGCCAACTTTATATCATCATGATCTAAATGTTACCTATAAAGTGCCTATTAATAAGTTCCCATTAACCGATTGGATAACAATGAATACAAAATATTCAGCAAATTATGATTGGACTGCAGCTCCTAAAGCACTTTCTAGATTAGGGAATACTATTCAAAATTCAAATACCAAACAAATAAATGGAACTTTAAACTTCACCAGTTTATACAATAAAGTCCCGTTACTTAAAAAGATAAATAAAAAATATGGTGGAGGTAGAGGAAGACCAACAGGAGGAAGGGGTAGAGAAACAATTATCATTGATGAAGAGGATACTGTAAAAAGGAAGCCATGGGAGTATTTGGATTATGTGCTAAAAATGGCCATGGGTGTGAAAAATGTAAATATATCCTATAACCAAAGAGGAGGGACTTTGCTTCCTGGATTTATAGCTAAACCACATGCTTTAGGTCAAGATTGGTCGATGATGGCGCCAGGAATAGGTTTTGTGATGGGTAGTCAAAGAGATATTACAAAAGAAGCCGCTTTAAATGGCTGGTTAACCAATGACACTACGCTTAATAGTTTTTACAGAACTAATGATAATACGACTTTGAATTTAAGATCTACTGTTGAGCCAATTGTCGGCTTACGTTTAAGTGTGACCGCAAATAAATCAAGTTCTTTAAATGAAGAAAAGCTTTTCAGAGCGAATTCAGTAGGTAATTTTGAATACTTTAATCCAGTAGAGAGTGGTAATTACTCTATTTCTATACTATCGTTAAACACGGCTTTCAAGGACAGAGGAGAAGATTATAGTTCGCAAGTATATAATCAATTTAAAGAAAATCGATTGATTATTGCGCAGCGATTGGCTGCAGAAAATCCCAATTATAATGGAGATTTAGGTGAAGATGGTTTTCCAATAGGTTATAGCGCCACATCTCAAGAAGTTTTAATAAACTCTTTTGTTACTTCTTATACAGGTAAACAGGCGTCTCAAGCATACTTAAGTTCGTTTCCAAAGTTTCCAATGCCAAACTGGGATGTAACTTTCGATGGTTTAAATAAATTGAAGTTCATTAAGAAGTATGTGAAAAACATAACTCTGAAGCATACATATAGGTCTACATATAATGTCAATTCATTTGCTACAAGCTTGGATTATGTTGAGTTTGACGAATTCCCAGCAATGTTGAATCCTGGTTCGGCAGTGTATGATACAATAAGCGGAGTGTTATTGTCTCAAGATTATTTCAGTCAGTATGAAATAGGACAAGTTACATTGTCAGAGAATTTTAGTCCACTATTTAAGATTGATATAGCATTAGAGAATAGCTTTACAGCAAGATTTGAGATGAAGAAAAAAAGAAACATTACTCTTGGTTTAAACAATAATCAGTTAACGGAGTCTAATGAATCTGAAATTGTAATAGGTTCGGGCTATAGGTTTAAGGATGTGAGTTTAAATGTAAATACTGCTGGTAGACAAAGACAGATAAGTAGTGATTTAGATATAAAACTTGATTTATCTATAAGAAACAAGGAAGTTTTAATTCGAAAACTAATAGAAGATATTGATCAGATAACCGCAGGACAACAAACAATATCTATGAAATTTACTGCAGACTATGTGGTGAATAGTCGTTTAAATGTTCGTTTGTTTTTCGATAAAATTATTACCAATCCATTTGTGTCTAATCAGTTTCCAGGAGCTACTACTAATGGTGGGTTTAGCATTCGATTTACATTGGCTCAATAAGGTTGCCTAGTTATTGATAAATTGTATTTTTGGACAAAATAAATAACTATGAATATTCCGTCAGATTTAAAGTTTACAAAAGATCACGAGTGGATTCGAATTGAAGGAGATGAGGCTGTAATTGGTATCACTGATTTTGCACAAGGAGAATTAGGTGATATTGTTTTTGTCGAGATTGAAACAGAAGGAGAAGAGTTAGACCAAGAAGAAGTGTTTGGAACAGTAGAAGCTGTTAAGACTGTTTCTGATTTGTTTATGCCTATTTGTGGAGAAGTACTTGCTTTTAATGAAGAGTTGGAAGATGCTCCTGAAAAAGTAAATGAAGACCCTTATGGAGAAGGATGGATGATTCGTGTTAAAATAGATGAACCTTCTCAGTTGGATGAGCTTTTGTCTGCAGAACAATACCAAGATCTTATAGCATAATGCGTCTTTTATTAGCGGTTTTATGGGCGTTGATTATAGCGGCCTTACATGCTATTCCTGGACAAGATTTAGAGCTTATTCAATTAGAAGATTTGTTTCAGTTGGATAAGTTTTTTCATTTATTAGTATTTGCTATTGGGACGCTTCTGCTTGCGCAACCAATGAAAACGCAATATCCTAAAAGATGGGAGCGTTATACTATTGTTATATATTTACTTTATGGTTTTGTTTTAGAGTTATGTCAAGATGCTTTCTTTAGCGATAGGCAAGCTGATTTTTTAGATTGGGCGGCAGATACATTAGGTGTCTTTTTAGCAATTTGGCTTATGCGAAAAATCACAAAACTAGCCCCTTGTTAATTACACAAAAAGTTTATTTTTGTTACGACATTAATTTATAAGAATGGAACCAAAAAAGAATCCAAATGTAGATTTAGAAAAAAAGCGCGGTTTGTATATCCAGATTGGCTTAGCTGTTGCACTATTAGTGGTGCTAGGTGCTTTTGAGTATAGGTCCTACGAAAAAGGAACATCTTCTTTGGGAGAATTCAACTTGGAAGCCGATTGGGAAGAAGAGATTGAAAACACTTTTAGAGAAGAGAAACCGCCTCCGCCTCCCCCTCCGCCTCCAGATGAGATTGTGATTGTAGAGGACGAAGAGGAAATAGTGAATGAAATAGAGATTGAGGATACTGAATCAGACGAAGATTTAGAGATTGAAGAAGAAGAAGAGACGACTGATGAGGTGTTTATGATTGTTGAGGATATGCCTAGGTTTGAAGGCTGTAGTGATGATCAATGTACTCAAATGAAAATTATGAAGTACATAGCAACTAAAACTAAATATCCGCCAATTGCTAAAGAAAACAATATTACTGGAAGGGTTTTTGTAAGCTTTGTAGTAGATAAGACAGGAAAAGTAACAAAGGTTAAAGTGTTAAGAGGGGTAGATAAATACTTGGATGCAGAAGCTATTAGAGTGGTACAATCTATGCCTAAATTTAAGCCTGGTAAGCAAAGGGGTAAATCGGTAAATGTACAGTATAATGTGCCGATAAATTTCCAGCTGAACTAAGCGTTATTTTTAAATAAATCACTGAAGCCCTGCTCAATTGAGCAGGGCTTTTTTATTTAATACTCAGTTAGTGCTTAAATAATCATTCCAGCAGCTACTGTTTCATTTGTAGCTTCGTCAATTAAAATAATACTGCCAGTGTTTCGGTTTCTGCGGTATTCATCAAAAAATAATGGTGCAGTAGTGCGGATAGAGATTCGGGCAATATCGTTTAAGCCCACTTCTTTATCGTCTTCTATGCGGTGCAAGTTGTTGATGTTCATCTTATATTTTACCTCCTTAACAATACAACGCGCATCTTTACTAGTATGTTTTATGCTGTATTTTCCTCTTGTTATCATCTTTTTCTCGTTCATCCAACAAATCATTATGTCGAGGTCTTGCTCGGTCTTTGGTGAGTTGTTTTCACGCACAATCATATCTCCACGACTGATGTCTATATCATCTTCTAAAGTCATGCAGACAGACATAGGTGCAAAGGCTTCTGCTACACTGCCATCCATGGTGTCAATGCTTTTAATTTTTGAAGTGAATCCGGAAGGTAAAACCATCACCTTGTCGCCTGGTTTGAATACGCCTCCTGCTATACGACCAGCATATCCTCTATAGTCAGGATATTCTTTGCTTTGTGGGCGTACCACATATTGCACAGGGAAACGGCAATCAACATGGTTGTGATCACTACCAATGTGTACATTTTCCAAGAGGTGTAAAAGAGTAGATCCCTCGTACCAGTCCATGTTTGTGGATCTGTTCACAACATTGTCTCCGTGTAGTGCTGAAAGTGGCACGAAGTGAATATCTGGTATTTCTAACTTAGAAGAGAAAGCTTTAAAATCTTCTTTGATTTTATTGTATGCTTCTTCTTTGTAATCTACCAAGTCCATTTTATTGATACATACTACAATGTGTGGAATCTGCAATAAAGATGCGATGAATGCGTGACGGCAAGTTTGCTCTACTACACCATGTCTAGCATCCAATAATAAGATAGCCAAGTTTGCCGTAGAAGCACCCGTTACCATATTTCTGGTGTATTGGATGTGTCCTGGAGTATCGGCAATAATGAATTTACGCTTTGGTGTAGCAAAGTATCGATAAGCTACATCAATGGTAATTCCTTGCTCACGCTCTGCCCGTAAACCATCGGTCAGTAAAGCTAGGTTAATGCCTTCTTCACCTCTTCTTTGGCTTGTTTCTTCCAACACTTCTAATTGGTCTTCAAAGATTGATTTGCTATCGTAAAGCAAACGACCAATTAAAGTACTCTTTCCATCATCTACGCTACCTGCTGTGGTGAAGCGTAGTAGTTCCATATCTAAATATCCTTTTGTATCGCTCATAGTACTTACTATTAAAAGTAGCCTGTTTTTTTACGGTCTTCCATCGCTGCTTCCGATCGTTTGTCGTCTGCTCTTCCGCCACGCTCTGTTACGCGTGTTGATGCTACTTCCTCGATAATGTCTTCTAAACTTACTGCTTCCGATTCTGATACTCCGGTACAAGTCATGTCTCCAATGGTGCGGCATCGCACTAGTCTTTCTTCGTATTGCTCGTCTTCTTTTAAGTTTAAGAAGTCGCTTTTAGAAAGTAAAACCCCATCTCTGTTTACAACTTCTCTTTTGTGAGCAAAGTATAGAGATGGTAATGGAATTTTTTCGTGCATGATGTACTGCCACACATCCATTTCAGTCCAGTTGCTGATTGGGAAAACACGGAAATGTTCGCCTATGTATTTGCGGCCATTGAAGATGTTCCATAATTCTGGTCGTTGGTTTTTTGGATCCCATTGTCCAAAATCATCTCGGTGCGAAAAGAAGCGCTCTTTAGCTCTTGCTTTTTCTTCATCTCTACGAGCACCACCCAATGCAGCATCGTATTTACCATCCTCTAATCCTTCTAAAAGAGTTACTGTTTGTAAACCGTTACGAGATGCATTGGGTCCTTTTTCTTCTACAGCGGTTCCTTTGTCAATAGAGTCTTGTACATATTTTACAACAATGGTTTCCCCTGTTTCTTCCATCAATTTATCTCTAAATTCAATAGTTTCTGGAAAGTTGTGACCTGTATCTACATGCATCAATGGAAAAGGGATTTTTCCTGGAAAAAAGGCCTTTCTAGCCAAGTGAAACATGATTATGGAGTCTTTACCTCCTGAGAATAACATCACAGGTCTTTCAAACTGCGCTGCTACTTCGCGAATTATGAAGATAGCTTCTGCCTCCAGCTCTTTTAAGTGTGTTAAATTATATGATCGCATATCAGTTATTTTCAATTTTTGGTATGATGTAGTTCAATACTTTTTGAATGGATGCATCAATGCTTAGTTCTGCTGTGTTTACTTCTACTGCTGCATTGGTGGGAGCTTCAAAAGGCGCATCTATTCCGGTAAAGTTTTTAATTTCACCGGCACGAGCTTTTGCGTATAGCCCTTTTACATCTCTTTTTTCACATTCCGCCACACTAGCGTTAATAAACACTTCTATGAAGTTATCGGTACCTATAATTTCTTTCGCCATTTGACGCATTTCCCTTGTTGGACTTACAAAACAATTCAAGGTAATAACACCGCAGTTGATAAATAGCTTTGATACTTCTGCTATCCTACGGATGTTTTCTATTCGATCGTCTTCACTGAACCCCAAATTGTTGTTAATACCTACACGAATATTATCTCCATCAAGCATTTTTGTTAAAAATCTTTGCTCGTGCAAATAGCGCTCTAGCCCTTTTGCTATTGTTGATTTTCCTGAACCAGAAAGCCCTGTCATCCAAACAGTAAAAGACTTTTGTTTCAAAAGCTCTTCCTTATCTGTCTTTTGCAGTAGTTCGTCAAAAATTGGAAAGACATTGTTTCCGGCATTCTTCATAGTCGTACAAAAATAAGAAAATAACTTACAGCAATTACACTCCCTTACTATCTAGTCATTTTCTATAATTTTATTAAATTTGAGGCTATTCAAAATGGTACTATGAAAGAAGTCTGTGCTTTGTTAGACTCAACCTATTTAAAAACAGCTCAGCAGGCAGGTATTGAAGAGTCTGAGAATCAGAAAATAGTGAATAATGTGGTTCAGGAAGCAATTGATTTTGGATTCAAACTTGTTATGATTAGGTCTGAATATGTGCAAGAAGCAAAACAAATGATTCAGCAGCAATCTTCTAATCTTTTAGTTGGAACAGTTATTGATTTCTCTAAAGGTTGCTCATCTGTAGATGATAAAATAAATATGGCATCTGAGGCTATGCGTTTTGGAACTGATGAATTGGATTTTGTAATTAATTACGAAGCATTTAAGAATAATGATTTAGATACTGTTAAAGCAGAAGTTGAGCGATGTACCTCTCTTTGTTTGAAAAAGCAAAAAGTTGTTAAATGGATTATCGAAATAGCTGCTCTTTCTGATCAGCAGATAGCTAGCATTACTCAGCTAATAAGAGATGTTGTAGAGAAAAACTTTGTAAAAGATGTAATGAATGTGTTTGTAAAGTCATCTACAGGGTTTTACGTTAGGAATGATGGAGGACCAGTTGGAGCTACTGTTGACGGAATAAAAATAATGAGTATGAACTCGGGATTATTACCTTTAAAAGCAGCAGGTGGAGTGCGTACTTTGTTAGATGTTCAAAAAATGGTTTCTCTTGGTGTAAGTAGGATTGGGACATCTTCAGCAAGACAAATTATTCAAGGGAAAAAGGTGAAAACTAAATATTAATGCATAAACTATTAAATATAGCAATCGAAGCAGCAGTAGCTGCAGGAGCCGATATTTTAGAGGTGTACGAATCTGATTTTGCAGTAGAGCATAAAGATGATAAATCGCCATTGACTTTGGCAGACAAGCGTGGACACTTGAAAATAATGAGCTATTTGGAAAACACGCCTTATCCCGTTTTAAGCGAGGAGGGGAAATACCTTTCTTATGATGAACGAAAGGATTGGAATCTCTTTTGGTTGGTTGACCCTTTAGATGGAACAAAGGAATTTATTAAGCGTAATGGCGAGTTTACAGTCAATATTGCTTTGATAGAAAATGGCGTTCCTATTATGGGGGTTATCTATGTTCCAGTTAAGGATATCCTTTATGTTGGAAGCGAGGAAGGAGCGTTTAAGTACGAAACATATATTGCAGGAAATAGTCGCAAAGAAGCATTGCCATTATCAAAAGGAAATCGTCCATATACTGTAGTGGGAAGTCGTTCGCATATGTCAGCTGAAACAGAATTGTTTTTTAAAGAGAAGAAAAAAGAACATGGATCTGTTGAGGTGTTGACATTTGGTAGTTCTTTGAAATTATGTATGGTGGCAGAAGGGAAAGCAGATGCTTATCCTAGATATGCTCCTACTATGGAATGGGATACGGGTGCTGGACATGCAATTGCTTTGGCGGCCGGTTTTAATGTGACAAAATACAATACAACAGAACCCTTAACATATAATAAAGAGGATTTATTGAATCCTTGGTTTTTAGTAAGTTAGTGAAGAATTGGATTCAAAATAAAATACAAAAGTTTAACTCGGATAAAGATTTATCTGAATTGATAAATGGTAGTGCTACAACACTCATCATAAGATTAATGGGTAACGCTGTAGGTTTTTTGTTGATGTTTTTAATAACAAGAGGGTATGGCGAAAATGGAGCACAGATTTGGGGTGAATATTTATTAGTTGTACTTGTTTTGAGAATGTTTGTAATTGGAGGTAGGTTTGGTGCAGATACAGCTTTATTAAGGTTTGTTGCCAACTTTAATGCAAAGGGATTAAAACAAAATGTAAGAAAAGTATATAAAACAGCTTTACAGTTAGTTATCCCAATAGCTCTTTTACTTTCAGCTTCTATGTATTTTTCAGCACCTTTTATCGCTGAAAAACTTAAAGGCGTACAAGTAGATAATCTTCAATGGCTTGCACTTTTTGTACTTCCCTTTAGCTGGTTTTTTATAAATACACAATGCTTAAGAGGATTAAAGAATATGAAAGCGTTTTCGTTTTTCTTTAATACTTCTATTAGTACATTTTCATTGTTGCTACTTGCATCTTTGTTTTTTGTTGATAAGCAATCCTTTTTAGGTGATGTGAATTGGCCATTGTATGCATTTGCTTTCGGTGTTATTGTGTCATTTTTTCTTTCATTATTCTGGTGGATTAACTCTTCGAAAGGGGATGGATATAAGGAAGAAATAGATGTTAAGACGAAACAATTTTTAAGTACATCTGCACCATTACTTTTAGCACAATCAATTACTTTTATAATGGGTTGGACAGACCAGCTTATGCTTGGGGCGATGATAGATGCAGAGGAAGTAGGAATCTATGGAGTAGCGTTTAAATATTCAACGTTAGCTGTAATTTTTTTAATGGCTATTAATAGTATTTCGGCTCCAAAGTTTGCAGAATTTCATGGCTCAAATGATATCAAAGGATTAGAGAAAACAGTCAAGCATTCAACAAAAATGATCTTTTGGAGCACATTGCCAATAGTTCTTGTGTTTTGTTTACTTCCTGAGTTCTTTTTAGGGGTAACAGGAGAACAATTTAGAGTTGCATCTTTTACACTTATATTATTAATGTTTGGCAGGTTTTATAGTGCGATTTCTGGTTCAGTTGGAAATATTTTACAGATGACAGGGCATCAAGTTATAGTTCAAAATATTATGCTAGTTGCTGCTGCAATAAATGTCATTCTTAATCTATTACTTATTCCTGTTTATAAGATGGAAGGAGCTGCAATTGCAAGTTTGGTCTCGGTAATATTTTGGAATACAGCAATGGTGATAGTTGTGAAAAGAAAATTTGGATTTTATAGTATTTATATCCCAGGATTGAAATTATGAAAAAACCGAACTTTTTAATAGTTGGTGCAGCAAAAAGTGGAACAACTTCTTTGTATCATTATTTGAAACAACACCCTGATATTTTTATGCCGACTTTGAAGGAGCCTCAGTATTTTGTAAAGGATAAGGTTCGAAATAGAATTCATAAAGTAGTTTATGATAAGAACGAATATTATTCACTTTTTAAAGAGTCGCAGGAAAAGCTAATGGGAGAGGCAAGTGTTTTTTATCTATTTTATTATAAAGAAGCAATTCAAAACATTATTCAGGAGTTAGGAAACGAAGTGAAAATTATCATTGTTTTAAGAAACCCGATAGAAAGAAGTTATTCTGCATATCAACATGTTTCAAGAAATAATGTTATGGAATCTTTAAGTTTTGAAATGGCTTTAGAAAAGGAGACTAAAAGGTTAGAAAAAAATCCTAATTTAACTCCTATGGTATGCTATCTAGCTATGGGTTTATATAGTGAAGCTGTAAAGGCTTATAAAGAAGCGTTTAAAAATGTGCTAGTGGTGTTGTATGATGATTTACAAAGTAGCCCTAAGAATTTTTTAAATGAGATAGGGGATTTTTTAGAGGTGCAAGGATTAAATGATGTCCAGATTAAGAAACATAATGTAGGTGGTTGGTCTTGGAAACACCCATTTTTAAAAAAATTATTTTTAAGTAAATCGCCAATCAAATCAGCACTTAAAAATGTACCAGGCTTAAAATATATTGTGTCTAGCTTTAAATCAAGCAGTTCTGAAAAACTAACTCCCATGCATGATGAGACTAGGAAAATGTTGAGAGCATATTATGCAGAGGATATCAAGTTGTTATCTAAATATATAAACAAAGATTTAGCATGGGAGTAACGAAGCCATCTTTTTTATGTATTGGTGCTCCAAAATCTGGCACAACAAGTTTGTATAATATACTGAAGCAGCACCCAGATATATTTCTTCCGAATTTTAAAGAGCCCCATTTTTTTGATAATGATGATAATTATGGGCATGGGTTGAGCTGGTACTTGCAATCTTATTTTACAGAATCAAATGAAGGACAGCTGTTGGGAGAGTTTACTCCTACATATCTTTCTAACTTCAAGGCACATCAAAGAATCGCTTCAGATCTCAATTCGGACTTAAAGTTAATTGTACTATTGAGAGATCCGGTTGATAGAGCATATTCTCATTATCTACATACAAAAAGAGATGAGTTAGAGCATTTTACTTTTCAAGAAGCTTTAGCAAAAGAGAGTGAAAGACTTATTAAAAGTAACCTAAGTGATATTGAGAAAATGAGATTTAGTTATTTAAAACAAAGCGATTATTTTAATCAGCTTACTCACCTGTTTAAGTATTTTAAAACAGAGCAAGTTAGAGTATTTGTTTTTGAAACAGATTTTATAAGCAATAGAGAGAATATGATTGCTGATTTATTGATGTTTTTAGAAGTAAAGCCGTTGACATTAAATGTAAATATCAAGAGCAACCCCGCTAGTGTTGCTAGGTCAAAAACGCTTAAAAAGTTTATGAAAAGTGATTCTTTTTTGAGAAGAATAGCGAAAAACATCGTTCCTTCCTTACAGCTTCGTCAAAAGATTAGAAATAAAATTCACGCGTCAAATAACAAGACTAATGCTCCTCAAAAATTATCTAAGGAGTTAAGATTAAGTATCTTTAACCAATATTTCAAAGAAGACGTAGGTAGATTAGAGGCTCTTTTAAAAAAGGATTTAAAAATTTGGAAAGACAATGTTTGAATTTGTTCAAAAAATAAAAGATAAGTTTTATAGGTTGTTTTTTAGGCTATTTTTTTCATCTAGTTTTCAGTCATATGGCAAAAAGACATCTGTTATTAGGCCAATGAAAATACATGGTGCTCAATACATAATTTTGAAAGATAAAGTCTACATTCAAGATAATGCTTGGCTAATGGCTTTGCGCATTGATAAAAAGCCAGTTTTAAGTATTGGCTCTGGAACATACATAGGTCATTATGCTCATTTGTCTTGTGTAAATAGTATAATAATACAAGAAGATGTTTTAATGGCAGATAAGGTTTTTATCTCAGACAACACCCATGGATATAGTAAGGTTGATGTGCCTTTTAAAAATCAAGACATACACAAAGTTGGGTCGGTTGTGATTGGTGCAGGGGCTTGGTTAGGTGAAAATGTTTGTGTTATTGGAGCAAAGATAGGAAAGCAGTCTATCATTGCGGCAAATAGTGTTGTGACGAAAGATATTCCGGATTATTGTATTGCTGCTGGTTCTCCTGCAAAGGTTATTAAGCAGTTTAATTTTGATAAGCAAGCTTGGGAAAAAGTGAGTGAATGAAGTTTAAAGAAGTCTTAAATAAAGGTTTTATGCTTCTTCTTGTGCTAAGTGGGGGTGGGATGCCTTTTCTTTTTGAAAGGAATATGATGTCAATAACGTTATTTCTTTATATAGTTTTTCTTATACTTTTTTATAGAAGCAAAATTGCAAAGCCAGTTTTTCAAGGAGCAGTAGGACTGACATTTTTTTCAATATTTATTCTAGTTGTTACCTTTGTTTTTTCAGACGGAAAACAGGTATTATTAAAATATGGGTTTCATTTATTAACTTTTGTTATTTCTATTTTAACATTAGTTCATTTTTTAATAAATAGAAAAAATCAAGCTTTTATAGAAGACCTTTACTCTGTATTGAAGCTCATTATGTTTCATGCTATTTTGTCTTTTTTTGCTTATTTCTTTGTGTCGGGCTCGTTAGAAGTTATAAAAAACCCTTTAACTAATTATGAATGTTTGACTTTTAAAAATTTATTTTTCTATATGCCTGAAAGAAATGAATATTCATTTTTTGGGTTGACAAATTGTAGAGCTCAAGGATTATTTTGGGAGCCAGGGGTATTGCAGATTTTTTTAAATTTCTTTTTGTTTTTAGAATTGTTTATTTTTAAAAAAAGTAAGTGGGTTACACTACTAGCAGTGTTTGCAGTTTTAACCACGCAATCTACTACAGGATTAGTATTGTTGTGTGTTTTGATGATAGCTTATTTTTGGAATAGTATTCAGAAAAATATTTTACTTATTCCTATTGCGGCACTTTTATTAACACCTATTTATTACATGTCAAAATCCAATGTTGAAGAAAAGGTAGTTGGAGAACGATCAACTTCATTTGCAATTCGATATTTTGATTTAACAGATGGGTTTTTATTAGCGTTAGATTATCCTCTAACAGGAATGGGCTTGGACGATGATAGATATAAAAAAATACGAAGTGAATCTTATTCTAGTACTGAAGGGGTTGAGAATACAGAAAAAGGAAATTCAAATTCTATAATATATCTTATGACTGCAGTAGGAATTCCGTTTACTGTTTTTATAATTTATGCGCTATTTAAGCAGACTGTGATTCGAAAGAGAAGAGGGCTTTTCATGTTGTTTTTTATTGTTTCAATATTAACAGAGCCTGTTTTATTAAAGCCATTTTTCATGTTGTTTGTTATGTCGGGAATGATAGTCGTTTTCAAGAATTCAACTCAAATTCAATTAAGTAATAGTTAATGAACAAAAGAGTTTTAATAACAGGAGGAGCTGGCTTTATAGGTTCAAATTTAGCATTAAGGCTAATTAATAAGGGGCACTCGGTGATTGTCCTTGATAATTTATCTCCTCAGATTCATGGCGATAATTCTGAATTGCTTGCAAGTATTGTAAATGATTATGAATTTGTTCTAGGCGACGTTCGTAACAGAACTGATTGGAGAAAGTGTTTAGAAGGAGTAGATGTAGTAGTGCACCTAGCGGCAGAAACAGGAACAGGTCAATCAATGTACGAAATAGAAAAATATATTGATGTTAATGTAAAAGGAACAGCAATATTGCTAGATATTTTAGCTAATGAGAAACATGATATTCAAAAAGTTATAGTTGCATCATCACGCTCAATTTATGGTGAGGGAAAATACACATGTAGTATACATGGAGAAGTATATCCAGATGCAAGACGAGATGCAGACATGAAAGTTGGAGATTTTGAAGTAAAAGGACCAGTTTGTAATTCCAATCTTGATCTTTTGCCTACAGATGAAAAGTCTAAAATACACCCCTCATCTATTTATGGAATAACAAAGCAAAACCAAGAGCAAATGGTATTAACAGCTTGTCAAAGCTTGGGGATTTCAGCTCTAGCGTTTAGATATCAAAATGTATTTGGACCAGGGCAATCTTTGTCTAACCCTTACACTGGTATTCTTTCGATTTTTTCTACAAGAATTTTACATAAAAAAGAGATTGCAGTGTTTGAGGATGGACTACAGAGTAGAGACTTTGTTTTTATAGATGATGTTGTGACCGCTACAGTTTTAGGAATTGAGTCTAGTAATAAGGTAAATGGTGTATTTAATGTAGGGTCAGGAGTTCCTCAATCAGTAAACCATGTTGTTGATCAATTATTGAAAGCATTTAATAGAAGCGTTCCAGTAAATATTAATGCAAAATATAGATTGGGAGATATTAGGCATAACTATGCTGATTTAACTAAAGTTCAATCTACTTTTGGTTTTCAACCTTCGGTTAGTTTTGAAGATGGGATACATCAATTTGTGAAATGGGTATTAACCCAAGAATTGGAAGTAGATAAATACGATAAGTCAATTCAAGAAATGAAAGATCGAGGTTTGTACAAGTAGATATGCGCGTAAGCTTAGTAACAATAACATATAATAGTGAGTCCGTCATAAAGAGTTTTTTGGAGTCCTATAATGCGATTAACTATAAGGACCTAGAGTTGATAGTTGTTGATAACGCTTCTACTGATGATACACTCTCAATTATTGATGATTTTAATGCTAATCATCATATAACAATTATTAAAAATAAACAAAACAAGGGTATTGCTTCGGGAAATAATCAAGGAATCCGACTTGCTATTGAGAACAAATCGGATTGGGTTTTATTGATCAATAATGATGTGGAGTTTGAGCCTATGCTTATCGATAAGCTTTTAGGTGCTCACGACCAATATCAGGATTCGATTATTGTGCCAAAAATGTTGTTTTATGACCACCCTAAAGATATTTGGTATGCAGGTGGTTTTTTTAGCAAAGGATATATCAACAAGCACAGGGGTTTAGGTCAACCAAATAGCACATGTTTTATGGATGATATTGTGGAATATGCGCCAACATGTTGTGCCTTAATACACCGAAAAGTGTTTGATGACGTTGGTTTGATGGATGAGAAATACTTTGTGTATTTTGATGATTCAGACTTTTTTTTCAGAGTGCTTAAGGATGGAAGGCACAAAGTGAGGTTAATTAATGATGTTGAATTTTACCACAAAGTAGGAATTCTAACAAATTCTAGAACAGGTGATAGGAAAAAATTTGTACATGGACCTTTTTTCGTCAAGCAAATGACAAGGAACTATGTGTATTTTTTAAAAAAAATAGGAACATTGAGATCTTGGTTTTATGTGTTTTACTTCTTTGTTCGAGTAAACCTTCGTTTTATTTTTAGTGGAAAATATAAAAGAAACATGGAAACTTTTTGGCTTATTCAAGTTTCTTATTTTAAAGGACTTTTTATGTGATGAATGATAAACCGAAAAAAGTGCCTGTGTTGATTACCTGGGATGCAGACCCTCATGGTGCAATTAGTTTGGATAACGAAAAACTCTCATATGATCTAATGTTAAAAATGCTAAAAGATGTAGGAGTTTTGTCTACTATTTATTTCCCTGGGGAAGTAGCAAAAAGACTCCCTCAAAAAGTGAAGGCACTAGATTTTGAAGGTCATGAGATTGCGTGTCATGGTCTCACTCATGGAGATGAAGAAGAGTATGATGTGATGCCTGAAAATATGTTGAGATCATATTTGTTTAAAGCTAAAACCATAATTGAAGAAATTATCAATAAACCTATTTCATCATTTAGAGCTCCAAGAGTTAAAACATCTGCTTTAACACAAAAGGTTTTAGAAGAGGTTGGTTTTGTGTCCGATTTTTCTGTGAACTCTCAAAGAATGGATGTAGTTAGTTCAAATCTGATAAATATTGGATGGTTGTTCGCTCCTAGATTGCCATATCATCCGTCAACAAAAAACCCATATAAAAGAGGTGATAGAAAGTTGTGGGTAGTCCCAAATTCAGCAATTCTACTCCCTTTTATTTCAACCGCAACCAAAGTCTTTGGGCTTTCTTTTATGAAATGGATGTTTAAATTACTTTACCGAGAGTCTTTAAGAAATAATAAACCAATAGTTTATATAATACATCCCTATGAATTAGTAGAACATACCGTTAAGGTAGATCGACCTCCTTTTTCATTAAAAACTATTAAAACTCATGGTTTTGTTTTTAGGGATTGGTTTTATGAGAAGGATGCAAAAAAAATATACAATTTAAATAAAGAGTTGTTTATCTACATGAAGTCTTTCGCTGAAGTAGAGTTTGTAACAGCATCAGACTATTTGAATAGATGGTTGAACAAATGATGAGATTGGTTATTATATTATACTTGATTTTACCATTTAACAATTTAGAAGGTCAAACTCTCAATCCTAATACTTTTGGTTTTTGTACCACAAATGCATTCTTGTTTACAGATGGGTTAAGTGATGATTGGATTAATTCTGTTAAAGATTTAAACCCAAAGGTTTTAAGATTTCCTGGTGGGAATGAAGGTAATTTTTATCATATAAATGGCAAAGGTTATGGTTTTAACTTAAAGGAAGTAGCTCTTTTGAAAGATAGCCCTCTTAAAGAGAGGATGATTAAGCTTGAAGAAATCATTGAAAGAAAGCAAATTGACCGAAATTTCCTTTCGGATTTTATTAAATTATCACATCATTTAAATACAAAAGTTATTATTGTAGCAAATGTACTTACAGGAACAGTAGAAGAAACGATTTCATTAATAACTGCGTTCAAAGAGGAAAATATAGAAATAGTGGGTGTGGAATTAGGTTGCGAACTTTATGCTAGTGTGTTTAGAAAACAGGTCCCAAATCCAGAGGCCTATATTGATCTTATTACACCTTTTTATAATGAAATTAGGTTGCATTTTCCATCAATAAAATTAGGTGTTGTGGCAGCTCCTTATGGAGGTAATACAAGACATCAAAAGTGGAATAGTGTTGTTTCAAATTTTGAATCGGATGGAGTAATTGTTCACTTATATCCAAAAATAAATCAATACAATATAAGTAGTGTTGGTGAAAAAGAGTTGAACCAAATAGATGAGTATATAGACAATCAATTGAAGCATGAATTGAAATATTATAGAAATCTATACAATAAAGAAATTTGGGTGACTGAATGGAATATTGGCTTATCCAAACCTCTTGCAAACACAATTGTTCAAGGGGTGTTGGTTTCTAAAATGTTGTTAGAATTTAATTTGAATAGAGTTGAGTTGGCAACTTTCCATAATTTATTGGCAAAAGAGTTTATGTTTTCAATGATTAACCCTAGTTGGTCAGGTGAAGTTGGTGAGTTTCAGAAAAGAGTAAGTTACTATGTTTTTAAACAGCTTTCTAGCTTGTTTCAATCTCCAATGACAATAGAGAAGAATTTGGATATATATACTCTAAAGCAAGATAACAAATTAAAAGCTCAGGTGTCTTACTCTTCTCCATTTAAGCAGATTGATTACAATAGTAAAACTGCAGTTAATATAATGTCTATTTTAGGAAATAAACTTAACTGCGGTTTTGGTATTAATTACTATTCCAGAGAAGGGAATCAATACAATTTATTAACAGAAATACCTTGTGAGTTTCACTCTGGTCAAGGTGAAAAGATTGTAGATTTTAATTATAGTATAAATATGTATAGCTACTAAATGCGGGATAGTGTCAATATATTTATAGTTGGTTACAGTAGAAGTGGTACAACAATGTTGTCTAGAGTTTTGGGGAAAGCAGACAATATATATTCTTTTAATGAATTGCACTTTTTTGAGCAGTTATACTCCTCTGAAGAGTTTGATAAAATACTGAATGAGTCACAGGCAATTAGTTTTGCAGATCAACTATTAGACATTCAGCGTACTAACTATTTATTTTATGATGTTGGGAAACATATTCCTGAAGCAAAAAAAATAATAAATGGCTTGAATATTAGGACAAAACCGGAAATTTTCAAGAAGTTTCTTGAGTTCGAGACTCGTCTAATGAACAAGGATGTAGCTTGTGAGCAAACTCCTAGGAATGTGTTGTATTTAGAAGAGTTGTTTAAGATTTTTCCTGATGCTAAAGTGATTAATATGGTTAGAGATCCTAGAGATGTGCTGTTATCTCAAAAAAGTAAATGGAAAAGAAAATTTTTAGGAGCTGATAAAATTCCTCTAAAAGAAAGTATTAGGTCATGGGTAAACTATCACCCGATAACAATTGGTAAGTTATGGAACGCAAGTGTTCGTGCGTCATTAAAGTATCAGCATTCAAACATTAAAACAGTTTTGTTTGAGGAATTCATTCAATGTCCAGACCAAAAACTAAAAGAAATTTGCTCGTTTTTGAATATTAGTTACGATTCGGAAATGTTAGATGTAGAACAAGCTGGTTCCTCAAATTTTCGAGATGATTCTAAGGAAAAAGGTATTAGAAAAAATAATTTTGAAAAATGGAAAAAAGGAGGGTTAAGCCAAGGGGAGATTTTTTGGTGTGAATTTCTAAATAGGGATGAGATGAGCATGTTAGGCTACGAGTTACTCTCTTCAAAAATTTCTTTAAAATCTATCTATTACTTATTTTCATTTCCTTTTCATATTATTTTTGCCCTAATGTTGAATTTAAGCAGAATGAATAATGTGTTTTCATCCATAAAAAAAAGAATTTAAATGACACTTCCTACCTTTTTTATTGTTGGAGCACCAAAAGCAGGAACTACTTCGTTATACCATTATTTGGAAGAACATCCTGAAGTATATATGAGCCCCATTAAGGAAACCAACTTTTTTTCTTATAAACAAATGCAAGAACAAGAGTTGTATTATGATGCAACACCCATTCAGTCAAAGAATCAATATTTAGAATTATTTAAGGATGTGTCCCAAGAGAAGCAGGTAGGAGAGGCTAGTGTATCATATTTATATTACAAAGGTGTGGCTAAAAAGCTTCAAGAATTCAATCCTATGGCTAAGATTGTCATAATGTTACGAAATCCTGTTGATAGAGCGTTTTCTCATTTTCTAATGGATAAAAGGTTGGGATTATCTACATCTTCTTTTATGGATGTTATACAAGAGCCAAAAAAATTTCCATTACACTTTCAACAATATGTGCTTTTGGGAAATTATTTTCATCAATGCTCGGAGTATATTAATCATTTTGGGAAGGAGAATGTGTTTATTACAACCTACCATGAATTTAAAAAAGATACAGATGGTGTTGTGAAATCTCTGTTAAATTTTCTTGATGTAGGCTTAGATGTAGACCTAAACACTAACAAGGTTCATAATCCATATTCTGCTCCAAAAAACAAATTGATTTTATCAGTTTACAGCAATAAATCTCTACGAAAATTTTTAAAATTGATTACGCCAATTTTTTTAGTTAGTGGGGTAAAGCAGCTGATTTTTAAAGACGGAGACAAACCGACCATTTCTAGAGAAGAATATAATTATTTAGTTGATTATTTTTTAGAGGATATTTATAAACTAGAAGCGTTAATTGGCAAAAATTTGAGTAGTTGGAAAGTGAAAAAGTAAAAATAGCCGTTATAGATCCCGTTGGAGAGAAAGCGGGGATGAATTATTATAACATAGGTTTATTAGGAGGCTTGTCTAAGTTAGGTGTTCAAACACATCTTTTTTCCAATTCATCCTCAACACCTTATCGTGTAAGTTTGTATCCATATTTTGGATTATTTTTTAAGAGCAAAATCTTTCAAGCATGGAATGAGTTTTCAGGTTATCTTAAGTCTTTTGTGAAATGCAAATATATAGGTGTAGACTATGTTATAATGCATGTTTTTTCAACACAGTTTTTCTTTCTCCTTTTTTTTCTAATTGCTAAGTTGCTTAGCTTAAAAGTGATTGCAATTGCTCATGATGTTTCAAGTTTAGCCTCCGATGATTCTTCTTTAAATAAAAAGTTGATATATAATTATTTATGTGAATATGTTGTAGTGCATAATAAGTTTTCAGCTGCAGAGATTAAAGGAGTGTTGTCGTCTGAGAAAATTGCAAATGGATTAGCTGTGATTCAACAGGGAGGATATTTAGATTTGGTGAATCCAAAAATAACTAAGAAAGATGCTATTCGTCAACTTGGCTTAAGTGATGATAAAAGATATATTTTATTTTTTGGTCAAATTAAGCAGACTAAAAGATTAGACCTTCTAATAAAGTCATTAGCTTATGTCCCTAATGCAAACCTTATTATTGCGGGCAGGCCCTGGAAATCTAACTTTGATGAGTATCAACAGCTAATAGAGGAACTTAGGCTCGAGTCAAGAGTAATTAAAATGATAAGATTTGTGAGTGATGAAGAGAGAGAGTTATTGATGAAAGCAGCTGATATTGCAGCTTTTCCATATGAAGAAATTTATCAGAGCGCAGCTTTGTTAATGTCTATGACTTATGGTTTAGCTCCTGTAACTTCAGATATTCCAGCGTTTCAAGAAGTAATCGAAAATCATAAAAATGGCAGGGTCTTTAAGAATGGTGATTTTGAACATTTAGGAATGGTTTTACAGGAGATGTTAAAGGATGATAAAACCTTGATGAAATTGAAAGAATCTTCCCTTCAAACCATTAAAGAGGATTTTTCTTGGATAAATATTGCTAAGGAGTATAAAAAAACATTTAACTTGTGAGGCTAAAATTGTACCATGAATAAGGCTTTTATAACAGGTGTAACAGGGCAAGATGGGGCTTATTTAGCTCAATTTTTACTAAATAAAGGATATAAGGTTTATGGAGCATACAGAAGAACAAGCTCTTTAAATCTATGGAGAATTCATTTTCTAGGGATTGAAAATCATCCAAACTTAGAGTTGATCGAATATAACTTAATAGACACCTCTAATAGTGTTAGGGTTTTGTCAACAATTCAGCCTGATGAGGTTTATAATTTAGCTGCTCAAAGTTTTGTAGGAGTTTCTTTTGAACAGCCACTTGTCACTAGCTATACAACAGGTATTGGAGCCGTAAATTTGCTAGAAGCCATCAGAATTGTGAATCCAAAAATTAAATTTTACCAAGCTTCTACATCAGAAATGTTTGGTAAGGTTCAGGAAGTTCCTCAAACAGAATTAACACGATTTTACCCAAGAAGTCCATATGGTGTAGCCAAGCTTTTTGCACATTGGATGACCGTAAATTATAGGGAGTCATATAATATTTTTGCTTCTAGCGGAATATTGTTTAATCACGAATCTCCTTTGAGAGGAACTGAGTTTGTTACAAGAAAAATTACAGATGCTGTTGCTAAATATCATTTAGGTCGACAGGAAGTTTTGGAGCTAGGTAAT
>PAYR01000025.1 GCA_002715345.1 Flavobacteriales bacterium
CTAGATGAACTGAAAGAGCATGCCGAATATTTACAAGACGAAATAGAAGCACTGAGCGAAATATCCAAAGTAGAGATTACGGGTCTCATAGAACGGGAGATTACTATTAAAACGGACTTGCATCGTATGGAAAGTAATGAGATTTCTTTCCGAGATATAGAGGATGCTATTGCTTTTGAAAACGTGTCTATTGCCGGTGGAGACATCCTGCTTGGAGATGCACGAAGAATGGTGCGTACAGACGCTGAATTTAAAACCGTTGAGGAAATTGGAAACATTATTGTTAAACACGAAAAAGGAAATATTGTATACCTAAAAGATATAGCTGAGGTTGTTAATGGTTATGAAGAGCGTCAAAGCTATGCGCGCTTAAATAGAGAGCCAGTACTGTCTTTGAATGTTGTGAAAAAGGGAGGAGAAAACCTTTTGGAAGCTACAGATAAAATCATGTTGATATTGGATGCTTCTAAAGCTGAGAGCATATTACCAACTAATCTAAATATTTCCATTACCAACGATCAGTCAGAGCAAACGCGAATGCAACTCGACAATCTTGAAAACAGCATTATTTTCGGGGTAATTTTAGTTATACTCGTTTTGCTTTTCTTCTTAGGGTTACGCAATTCATTGTTTGTCGGATTAGCCATTCCAATGTCAATGTTTATCAGTTTTGTAGTCTTAGGAGGGATGAGCACGACCATGAATATGGTAGTGCTCTTTGCTCTTATTCTTGCATTAGGAATGTTGGTAGACAACGCCATTGTAGTAATAGAAAATATTCACCGATTATATACAGACGAAGGCTTAAGCAGAATAGAAGCAGCGAAAAAAGGAGTGGGAGAAATAGCGGTAGCTATCATTTCTTCTACTGCAACCACTTTAGCTGCCTTTTTACCGCTCTTATTTTGGGACGATTTAATGGGAGAGTTTATGGGTTATATTCCCATGACCTTAATCATTGTATTAGGGTCCTCTTTATTTGTTGCCTTGGTTATAAACCCTGTTTTTGCCTCTTCGTTCATTAAAAAAGAAGAACGAAATACGCCTGACAAAAAGAGGTTGCAAAAAACAGCTTTATATCTAGCAATTACTGCTATTGTATTACATCTATTGCAATTAAAAATATTAGGTTCCTTAGCTTTTGTATTTGGGTTGCTTACGCTAATCAATGGATTATATTTAACACCAACATCATATTGGTTTCAGGACAAATTATTAGTTCGTTTAGAAGATAAATACGCCCAAACATTGGCTTGGGCTTTAAGCGGAAAAAGACCTAAAAGATTGTTGTTTGGAACAGCAGGCTTATTAGTGTTTTCTATTGTTTTCTTTGGAATGTTATCACCGAAAGTTGAATTTTTCCCTGTGAATCAACCCAAATATATCAATGTATTTGTAGAACTTCCTAATGGAACGGATGTAGCAGTCACCGATTCTGTAGCTCAAACAGTAGAAGAAAAAGTCATCGATATTTTGGAACCTTATCAACATGCTGTTTCTTCCGTTATGACCAATGTAGGAGCAGGAACATCTGACCCTAACGAGATGAGCGAGAGTTTTGGAAACACACCAAACAAGGCTCGAATCACCATCAATTTTGTAGAGTTTGAGTTCAGAGAAGGAGTAGAAACAGGAGAGGTTATGAAGGAGGTGTCAACTGAGCTAACTGCTATGCCAGGCGTGCAAATTTCGGTAGATAAAAATAGAGAAGGACCACCAATGGGAAGACCAATCAATATGGAAATTTCCGGAACCGATTTTGACAAACTGTTGTTTTTAGCAGAAGATATTCAACAAATAATAGAAGCTGAAAATATTCCAGGAATTGAAGATTTAAAAGTGGATTTAGAGCTTAGTAAGCCAGAACTTTTAGTCATTATTGACAGGGATATGGCGAGAAGACTAGGTGTTTCTACAGCCCAAATTGCCAGCACAATTAGAACTGCACTTTTTGGAAAAGAAGTGTCAAAATTTAAAGAAGGAGAAGACGAGCATCCAATCATATTACGATTAGATGATAAGTATCGTTATTCTGTTCCTGCTTTAATGAATCAGCGTATTACGTTCAGAAGCCAGTCTAATGGACAAATACAACAAATCCCTGTTTCAGCAGTAGCCAATTATACCTATAATAACACTTATAGTGCTGTAAAGCGTAAAGAAATGAAACGCCAAGTAACAATATACTCCAATGTAATTGAAGGGTACAATGAGTTTGCTATTAATGAACAATTGAAAAAGTTATTGGCAGACTATCCAATGCCTGAAAGTTATTTGTTACAGTTTACTGGAAAACATCAAGAACAAGAACAAACAACGGATTTTTTATCTAGAGCTTTGATGATAGCTGTAGCCTTGATTACGCTCATCTTAGTATCACAATTTAACTCGGCTATTAAGCCGTTTATCATCATCATTACGGTTTTGTTCAGTACCATTGGTGTTTTCCTTGGGCTAGCCATTTCTCAAATGGATTTTGTTATTATCATGACAGGTATTGGAATCGTTTCTTTAGCGGGAATTGTAGTGAATAACGCCATTGTTTTAATAGATTACATTGACCTTATCAAAACAAGAAAAAGACAAGAATTAGGGTTGGAAGAGGATGCGATATTAGATACTGTTACAGCGATTGATTGTATAAAGGAAGGGGGGCAAAAGCGTTTAAGACCTGTCTTGTTAACAGCTATTACTACCATTTTAGGATTGTTACCATTAGCAACCGGAATGAATATCAATTTTTACACTTTGCTTACAGAGTTTAATCCGCAAATTTATTTTGGAGGAGATAATGCTATCTTTTGGGGGCCTATGGCTTGGACCGTTATTTTTGGATTAACATTCGCGACTTTCCTCACTTTAGTGATTGTGCCTGTGATGTATTTATTATCTGATAAAATGAGAGACAAGGTTTTAGCGTTTTTCAAGTAATAGAAAAAAATCTAAAATTTATTGGGAGTATGAAATGAGTGATTTTTACTCTCCTAATTTCGTAGTTTGTTTTACTGCTACAGGACAAGACACGCTTACTTGGAAGGGACAACTTGATCAATTTCAAAACAAGAATAGTTTTTTGCAGTCCAATCAATAAAATAAATTGAGGCTTGTATTTATCATACAATTGCAATACCGCACGCTCATCCCCTTCATTAATCTTTAAAACCAAACTTTCCTCCGTTATTAGGTTCGTTTTAGTTCAAGAGTACCTTTATTAACTCTATCATTAGAAAAACTGAAAAGTGACCCTAAAAATGAGATTATTTTTTAAATAAAGGAAGTTATCTGTTGACAACCCTTTAAGGTCTTGAAGTTTCGTATATTTGCAAACAAGACTAGAAGATTGGCAAAAGCAACAGACATATTACTAGATGGAGTTCAGTTCCCATCTGATTTGAGAAAGTTGAAACAACAGCAGCTTCCACAATTTTGCGAGGAACTGAGGCAGTTTATTGTAGATGTAGTTTCTACTAAAGGGGGGCATTTTGGCGCCAGCCTAGGTGTTGTGGAGATGACGGTTGCTTTGCATTATGTCTTCAATACTCCTTACGATCAATTGGTTTGGGATGTAGGGCACCAGGCTTATGGGCATAAAATTCTTACCGGCAGAAAAGATAACTTTCATACCAACAGACAATACAAAGGCGTTAGTGGTTTCCCAAAAAGAAGCGAAAGCGAATACGACACCTTTGGAGTAGGGCATTCTTCTACTTCTATTTCTGGAGCTTTAGGAATGGCTGTTGCTTCCCAGTATAAAGGAGAAAAAGATAAGCAACACATTGCAGTTATTGGAGATGGCTCTATGACTGCTGGTATGGCGTTTGAAGCATTGAACCATGCAGGGATTGAAAACTCAAACCTACTGGTTATACTCAATGACAATTGCATGTCTATTGACCCTGCAGTTGGCGCGCTTAAAGAATACCTTACAGATATTGCTACTTCTCATACTTACAATAAAGTAAAAGATGAGGTGTGGAATTTGCTAGGGATGATCAGTAAGTTTGGTCCAAATGCCCAATCAATTGCATCTAAAGTAGAGAATGCTGTTAAGTCAGCCCTACTGAGACAGAGCAACTATTTTGAGTCTTTAAATTTCCGATACTTTGGTCCTGTTGATGGGCACGATGTTGTGCATTTAGCAAAAGTGCTGAATGACCTAAAAGATATTCCAGGTCCAAAAATCTTGCACTGTATCACCAAGAAAGGAAAAGGATATCAGCCAGCAGAAGAAGGCAGTGCTACTAAATGGCATGCTCCTGGATTGTTTGATAAGGATACTGGGGAAATAATTAAGAATACACCGAAAAACCCACAAGCGCCGAAATATCAAGATGTGTTTGGTAAAACAATTGTGGAGCTTGCGGAAAAGAATGATAAAATTATGGCGATTACCCCAGCTATGCTGACGGGTTCTTCCTTGACATATATGATGGAACAAATGCCTGACAGAACTTTTGATGTCGGCATTGCAGAACAGCATGCAGTTACTTTTTCTGCAGGTTTAGCAACACAAGGAATGCTGCCTTTCTGTAACATTTATTCCACTTTTATGCAGCGCGCTTACGATCAGGTAATCCATGATGTAGCATCACAAAATTTAAATGTAGTATTCTGTTTGGATAGAGGTGGTTTGGTTGGAGCAGANGGAGCNACGCATCACGGAGCTTATGATTTAGCCTATTTNCGTTGNATTCCAAACATGATTGTTTCAGCTCCGATGAATGAGCAAGAGTTGCGTAATTTAATGTATACAGCACAACTCAAAGAATGCGGTCCGTTCTCTATTCGATACCCCAGAGGAAACGGAGTGATGATAGATTGGGAAACAACATTAGAAGAAATTACTATTGGTGAAGGAAGACAAATTTCCGAAGGTAATGAAGTAGCGATTTTATCGATAGGGCATCCAGGAAACTTTGCTACAAAAGCTAGAGAAAAAATGGAACAAAATGGCTACAGTATTGCACAATACGATATGCGTTTTGTAAAGCCTTTAGATGAAAAATTATTACATCAAGTATTTAAAAAACATAACAAAATCATTACGTTAGAGGATGGATGTGTACAAGGTGGTTTTGGTAGTGCTATTTTAGAATTCATGGCAGACCATAACTATCAAGCAGAGGTGAAGAGGTTGGGTGTGCCGGATGATTTTATTCATCATGGAACACAAGCAGAGTTGTGGCGTGAATGTAATTATGACGCACAAGCCATTGTGGAATCTATACAGAATTTGGTTGGCGTTAAAAAAGTAGCCACAACAGCATAACAATAAAAAAGCCCGCAATTGCGGGCTTTTATTTTTATCATATTTCGATTATTATTTCAATTCGAAAGTATCCATAAACTTCGTGGTGTAATTGCCATCTAGGAAGTCTTCATTCTTCATCAGTTGTTGATGGAATGGGATGGTAGTTTTAATACCTTCAATTACGAATTCATCTAAAGCTCTTTGCATTTTAGCAATGGCTTCTTCTCTAGTCTGTGCTACTGTAATTAGCTTTGCAATCATTGAATCGTAGTTTGGAGGAATCATATAGTTCGCATACACATGTGTGTCGATACGGATTCCGTGACCACCAGGTGCATGGAAATTATTGATTTTGCCAGGAGATGGGCGGAAATCGTTGTAAGGATCTTCCGCATTGATACGACACTCAATAGCATGTAATTGTGGAAAATAGTTCTTTCCTGAAATAGGAATTCCTGCAGCCACTTTAATTTGCTCTTGAATTAAATCGTAATCAACAACCTCTTCCGTAATAGGGTGTTCTACCTGAATACGTGTATTCATTTCCATGAAGTAGAAGTTACGATGTTTGTCTACCAAAAACTCTACTGTTCCAGCACCTTCATATTTTACAGCTTCTGCAGCTTGCACAACAGCTTTTCCCATTGCTTCACGAAGCTCATCTGTCATGAACGGAGAAGGCGTTTCTTCTACCAATTTCTGATGTCTTCTTTGTACGGAACAATCTCTTTCGGAAAGGTGACAGGCTTTTCCGTTGCTATCTCCAATAATTTGGATTTCGATATGGCGAGGTTCTTCAATGAATTTCTCCATATACATTCCATCGTTTCCGAAGGCTGCAGCCGACTCCTGACGAGCAGAATCCCAAGCGACTTCTAGCTCTTCTTCTTTCCATACTAGTCGCATTCCTCTACCACCACCACCAGCAGTTGCTTTTAGCATGACTGGATAGCCAATTTCTTCAGCTAATTTTTTACAATGATGAAAATCATCAATTAAGCCGTCCGAACCAGGAATAGTTGGAACACCTGCTTTTTTCATAGTGTCTTTTGCAGCGGCTTTATCGCCCATGCCGTCAATCATTTCTGGAGAAGCACCAATGAATTTAATACCATTCTCTCCACAGATTTTTGAAAACTTAGCGTTTTCAGAAAGAAATCCATAACCTGGATGAATAGCATCTGCATTAGTGATTTCTGCAGCAGCAATAATATTTGGAATATTCAAGTAAGAGTCTACACTTGGAGCAGGCCCTACACAAACAGCTTCATCTGCAAATCGTACATGCAAACTATCTGCATCGGCAGTAGAATAAACCGCCACTGTTTTGATGCCCATTTCTTTACATGTTCTGATAACACGCAGGGCAATCTCACCTCGATTGGCAATTAGTATCTTATTAAACATATGATTACTGTTTAAGTTATGAAGGATCTACCAAGAATAATGTCTGATCGTATTCAACAGGAGAAGAATCATCTGCTAAAACTTTCACAATCTTACCAGAAACCTCTGATTCGATTTCGTTAAAAAGCTTCATAGCTTCTACTACACACAATACATCGCCTGGCTTAATTTCATCACCTACATTAACAAAAGCATCTTTGTCAGGAGAAGGTTTACGATAGAATGTTCCAATCATTGGCGACTTAACTGTAATGTATTGAGAAGTATCATCTTTTGCTTCTGTTTCGGCTGTCGTATCTGCTGAAGGAGTAGGCGAAGCTGCTACTGCTGCTACAGGAGTGGCAGCAACTACAGGTGTGGCAACAGGCATGTCTGAAACTAAGGTTACAGGTGGCTCAATTACTTTACCGGCCTTCATGGCTGGCGATTTAATCGAAATCTTCACATTATCGATTTCTAAATCTACTTCTGTAGCACCTGATTTGGCTACAAATTTGATCAATTCTTGAATGTCTTTAATATCCATTTTTAATGGTTTTATAAGTTCAAAGATATAAACTATTTGCTGTCATAAGCCCACTTTAAGTAAACAGATCCCCAGGTGAATCCGCCACCGAATGCAGCTAATATGATATTATCTCCTTTATTCAACTGATTTTCCCACTCCCACAAGCAAAGCGGAATAGTGCCATTAGTTGTGTTTCCGTAACGTTGAATGTTCAACATTACCTTATCTGTACCTACACCCATTCTATTGGCTGTGGCATCAATAATTCTTTTATTGGCTTGATGTGGAACGAGCCAAGCAACATCATCACCTGTAAGGTTGTTGCGCTCCATAATTTCAGCAGAAACATCGGCCATACCTTTCACAGCAAACTTAAATACGGTTTGTCCTTCCTGATGTATAAAGTGTTCTTTAGCATCTACTGTTGCATGAGATGCAGGTTTAACAGAGCCTCCTCCCTTCATGTGTAAATAATGTCTTCCTTCGCCATTACTTTTCATGATGGAATCTTGAATGCCCATCCCATCCTCAGTTGGTTCTAGAAGAACAGCGCCAGCTCCATCTCCAAAAATGATGCAAGTTTGACGATCTTCATAGTCAACAATTGAAGACATTTTATCTGCTCCAATTACTAGAATACGTTTGTGACTTCCACTTTCAATATACTTGGCAGCTGTTGCAACCGAGAATAAGAAGCCCGAACATGCAGCCATTAAATCGAAACCAAAAGCATTTTGAGCACCAATTTTATCGGCAATTACACAAGCGGTAGAAGGGAATAACATATCAGGAGTAGCAGTAGCACAGATGATTAAATCGATGTCTTCTGCTGAAAGCCCTTTTTTTTCTAGCAAACCTTTTGCTGCTTCAGCACCCATGTCTGAAGTTCCAAGTCCTTCTCCTTTTAGTATTCTTCTTTCCTTAATTCCTGTTCTGGTCGTTATCCACTCATCGTTGGTGTCTACCATGCTTTCCAATTCTTGATTGGTTAACACATAGTTTGGTACCCAGCCGTGAATTCCGGTAATGGCAGCTTTTACATTAGTCATGATTGAATATATTTTTAATTTTGGATGGCAAATCGGCCTCTACTACATCGGCAGTAAGAACAATCATGTTTTTAATAGCGATATCGTTGGAGATACCGTGCCCAATCACTACAGATTTGTTCAACCCTAGGATTGGTGTGCCACCATAATTTTCGTAGTTGAATCGATTGAAATATTCGTCTTCAATCTTTCTTTTTTTGATAAGCGTATAAAACGCTTCAGCTTCTTTTAACACCACATTTCCAGTAAATCCATCACACACTATAACATCGGTATTATCACCAAAAATATCGCGACTTTCTATGTTTCCATTGAAGTTAAAATGAGAGTTATCTTTCATCATTTCGTGGGTTGCTGTAGTGAGCATATTGCCTTTCGTTTCTTCTTCGCCAATGTTTAACAAACCTACTTTTGGATTGCTAATACCGCATACATGCTCTGCAAACAAAGAGCCTAAAATTGCGAATTGATATAAAACATCTGGTTTGCAATCTGCATTAGCACCTACATCCAAAATAACATTGACACCACCATCTTCTTTTGGTAAAACAGAAGAGATGCAAGGACGTAAAACTCCGGGTGTAGGTTTAACCGACATATAACCCCCAACAAACATAGCTCCTGTGTTTCCTGCACTAGCAAAACCATCAATTTTGCCTTCTTTTAGTAGGTGAAATCCAACAGCAATACTCGAATTTGGTTTTTTAGCAAAAGCTTTGGTAGGGTGGTCGCCCATTTCGATAACGTCAGGAGCATTTACAATGCTGAAAAGAGCACTGTCTACTCCCTTCTCTTTCAAAATGCGAAGAATGGCTTTTTCATCACCAATAAGAACTAAATCTACATTGTTGTTTAGCTCCTCGTGAGCCAAAATAGCCCCTTCGGTTGTTGCTTTTGGGGCAAAGTCCCCCCCCATGATGTCGATGCCTATTCGGATACTAGCCATAAAATAATAGTAGATTCAGCTCACATAACATATCAGCAGCTAAATCTACAAATATTACAGCGTTAATTTAATTTGCAGTAAATTATTTTTCCATTACTATTTTACCCTTGTGGTAAAGAACTCCTTCTACCCAGTGAGCCCTATGTGTTTGATGTGTTTCGCCAGTTGTTGGGCAAGTAGTTAGCTGTTGAGTTTCAGCTTTGTAGTGTGTTCTTCTTTTGTCTCTTCTAGTTTTCGAGATTTTTCGCTTTGGATGTGCCATTATTCCTAGTTTTATTTTTTCAGGTTTTGAAGTGCTGACCAACGCGGGTCTACTACTTCTGGCTCTTGATAAGCCAATTCTTCTATTTTTTCTAACATTTCTTGATTGCAATCTGCTTTATCGGCATGTATTCTTCTGATTGGCAGAGATAAATGGATGTACTCATACAATTGATGTGCAAATTCTAGCTTGTGCTCTTTTGTTGGCAAGATGATGATTTCATCTATTTCTTCTGGTTCTACTAAATCAGAAAACTTTACAATCTGTTTGTAGTTGCCTTCAATGCTTTGTATGTAATCTTCGGTGCAAGTATCGCAAGCTAATGTTACACTTCCTTTAATTTGGAACTCTAATTCTAACATATTGCTCTTTTTTTGAAGCAATATAATAGTGTTTATCTGCCCTGAATTTAACTCGGCATAATCGAACAACTGAAAGAACGTATCCTCAATTTGAAAGTCGAATAGGTGGTTTCCTAACTTCAGTCCTGAAAAGGCAATCTGAAAATCTGTTAACTTAACCATAATTCAATTCGCTCAAAAAAGGGGTGCAAATGTAATAAATTTAATAGAAAAAAATGACTTTTTTGCCCTTTGTTTTTACTCAGTTCGTTGGCGTCCAGTCGATTTACGTTGTTTCTTTGAGCTTATTGGAAGTGGATTTTCATAAATTTCGTTAAACTCTTGACGCTTTTTGTAGATGTCGCAAGCNNTAAAAACAGCCTCTCTAAAAGACTGTTCGTTNGCTTTATTTTCTCCAGCAATTTCAAAAGCAGTNCCATGATCTGGCGAAGTTCTTACAAAGGACAANCCCGAAGTGAAGTTNACTCCTTTNCCAAANGCCAATGTTTTGAAAGGGATTAAGCCTTGATCGTGATACATNGCTAAAATNCCATCGAAAGCACCTAATTTATCTGANCCAAAAAAGCTATCNGCNGGGTAAGGNCCAAAAGANANAATGTTTTCTTCTTTNGCTTTTTGGAGTGCAGGACTGATNATNTCATCTTCTTCCTTNCCCAATACACCTTGGTCGCCAGCATGTGGGTTGAGTCCAAGTACTGCAATTTTAGGTTTTCTAATCCCAAAATCTTGTTTCAAGGAGTTGTTGAGCATTCGTAGTTTTTCCAACACTTTTTCCTGGCTGATGTTGGCGCTAACTAGCTCCAACGGAAGATGCCCTGTTACCACTCCAATTCGCATGCTTTCTGAAAGCATCAGCATCAAAGCATCTTTTTTGTCTTTTGCTGCCAAGTATTCCGTATGTCCAGGAAATTGAAAAGAATCGGATTGTATGTTTTGTTTGTTGATAGGTGCGGTTACCAACACATCTACTTCCCCTTTTTGAAGCGCATTTGTAGCTGCATCTAAAGATTTGAAAGCAAACTTTCCTCCTTCAGTAGTTTTCTCTCCAAGCGTGATTTTTGCTTCTTCTTCCCAGCAGTTTATCAAGTTGGCTTTTTTATTATTAGCCTTGCCAGGGTTCTCTACTACATTGAAGCTGAAGTCTTCAATACCCATTACTTTTCGGTGAAAAGAAGCTACTTTAGAAGAGCCGAAAATAATAGGAGTGCACAGCTCTTGCATGCGCTTGTCCATGAAGGTTTTGATAATCACTTCCATTCCAATTCCATTGATATCGCCAACGGAGATGCCAACTATTACTTTTTTACTCATGCTGATTTCTTTTTCAAGAAGTTGAATAATAAACGAACACCTACACCTGTTCCGCCTTTGCCTCTGTAATTAAAAGGAGACAGCATATAAGCAGGTCCTGCAATGTCTAAATGGGTGTAAGGATAGTCGGTAAAATGCTCCAAGAATTTTCCTGCGGTAATAGCGCCTGCTTCAGGACCTCCTAAGTTTTTCAAATCTGCAATGTTCGATTTTAAATCTTCAGCATAATCATCCCAAAAAGGGAACTCTGCTAAACGCTCTTGTACTTCAGCACCACTTGTCTTCAAAGCAGTCATGGTATTTTCATCATTACCCATCGCAACAATTCCTTGCTTACCAATAGCACGCGCAGCAGCACCTGTTAGTGTTGCTAAATCAATCACTAATTCTGGGTCGTATTTTTTTGCATAACTCAATGCATCCGCTAAAATCAACCGACCTTCAGCATCTGTATTCAAGACCTCTACACTTGTTCCGTCATGCATAGTAATAACATCTCCTGGAGCATAAGCGTTTCCAGAAGGTCTGTTGTCCGTTGCAGGAATCAAACCAATCACATGGACATTGAGTTTTGCTTTAGCAATAGCTGCCATCGCACCTACAACTGCTGCCGAACCACCCATATCACTCTTCATTAAATCCATAGAGTTAGGTGTTGGCTTCAAGCTCAAACCGCCAGTATCGTATACAATTCCTTTACCGACTAGCACAATTGGTTTTTTGTTGGTTGCTCTTGGAGGCTTCCACTCCGTAATGCTGAATGTAGGAGGGTCAATACTGCCTTGATTTACTGCTAAAAGACCACCCATTTTAAGGGCTTCAATTTTCTTTTTGTGCAAAACTTCTACCGAAAAGCCAAATTTATTTCCGTAAGATTCGATGTCTTTGCTGTATTGTACAGCGTTTAGGTAAGATAATGGCTCGTTTACCAAATCTCTAGCAATGAAAGTTCCGTCAATAATAGCTTGTAATTCTTCCGCATCTGTATCTTTCATACCTGTGCATAGATTGATGATTTTCAAACTGTGTTCTTTTTTATCACTGAAGTATTTCAAAAACTGATAATTACTCAAGGCAAGTCCTTCGGAAAAAGCAAAGGCAATCAATTTGTTTTCCATTGCGTTTATAATACTCACTTCCGATATTTTGTTGCCAACAACAGAAGCATGAAGTGTATTAGCGGCTTTTCTCGCTTTCTCTTTGCAATCGCTGAGTACTTGTACAAAAATCCATCTCTTGTATTGGTTTATAGCAAAGTTTTTTTGTTCTGTATCCAAGCATTTTGTTGCATAATCCATCTCTTTTTTTGATAAAGAAAAGCCTTCTAATTGTGTAGCATCATTGATTAAAATAACAAGGTTATCAGTATCTTGAATACTCGTTTTACGAGCAATAGCAGTGTTCATATTATTGTGTATTTTTGAGCACTTAAAATTAGGTAATTTATATGAATGCGGACTCTTTGTTGAAGCGCGCTTTAGACTTTGAATTTTTAACGGCAAAAGAAGGACAATTTCTATTTGAAAATGTGCCTACTTCAGAATTGATGTATGTCGCGAATGAGCTGCGAAAGATTCAAAAGCCTGATGGTAAGGTGACTTGGCAAATAGATCGTAATGTAAATACAACTAACGCTTGTATAGCCAATTGTAAATTCTGTAATTTCTATCGACCACCCAAACATAGGGAGGTGTATATTACTTCTATTGAAGAATATAAAACAAAGATAGAAGACACCTTGCGTTATGGTGGCGATCAGCTGCTTTTACAAGGAGGTCATCACCCCGATTTGGGCTTAGATTTCTACACCAATTTATTTAGTGAGTTAAAGACCTTGTATCCGAATGTTCGTTTACACGCTTTAGGGCCACCAGAAGTGGCACACATCTGTAAGTTGGAAGGGAAATCGCATATAGAAGTGCTGAGTGCCTTGAAGGAAAGCGGCATGGATAGCTTGCCAGGAGCAGGAGCAGAAATCTTAAACGATAGGGTTCGTAGATTGATTTCTCGTGGTAAGTGTACAGGACAAGAATGGTTGGATGTGATGCGTGCAGCACATCAGCTGGATATTACCACTTCTGCCACCATGATGTTTGGGCATATTGAAACAATAGAAGAGCGTTTTGAGCATTTGGTGTGGTTGCGTGAGGTGCAATCTGAAAAACCAGACGATGCCGATGGTTTTTTGGCATTTATTCCATGGCCATTTATGGACGATGGTACCCTGCTGAAACGCCTAAGAGGTATTCAAAACAATGTGTCAGCAGATGAGTATTTACGCATGACATCCATCAGCCGCATCATGCTTCCTAACATTAAAAACATACAAGCCTCTTGGCTAACGGTGGGTAAAGAAACCGCACAGCTTTGTTTGCACAGTGGCGCCAACGATTTCGGTTCTATCATGATTGAAGAAAATGTGGTTTCGGCAGCAGGAGCACCGCACCGATTTACTTACAAAAGCATACAGGAGTCTATACGAAAGGCAGGTTTTGAACCGCAATTAAGAAGTCAGGACTATACCTTTAGAGAAATTCCGAAAGGGATTGAAGAACAACTAATCGATTACTAATGTTTACAGGTATTGTAGAAAATATAGGCGAAGTGGTTTCCTTGCAAAAGGAAGCAGAGAACTTACACATCAGTATGCGAACGCCCATTACGCAAGAACTGAAGATTGACCAATCGTTAGCACATAATGGCGTATGTCTAACGGTGGTCGCTATTGAGGGCGATGTATATACGGTTACAGCTATTCAGGAAAGTTTACAAAAAACCAATTTAGATGAGTTGCAAGTGGGCGATCAAGTAAATATTGAACGTTGCATGAAGTTGGGTGATAGACTGGATGGACATCTGGTTCAAGGACATGTAGATCAAACCGCTAAATGTGTAGCTATAGTTGAAGCAGATGGATCGTGGATTTATACTTTCTTGTACGAAAATTTAGGAAATATTACAGTTGAAAAAGGCTCTATCTGTGTAAATGGTGTGAGTTTAACCGTTGTGAACTCGCAAGATGATTCCTTTTCTGTAGCAATTATCCCTTACACTTACGAGCACACCAACTTTCATGATTTTAAAATAGGCACTACTGTTAATTTAGAATTTGATATTATAGGCAAATATATTGCTAAAATGAATAAATAAAAATGAAGACAATTTTCAGATTCACAGCTTTTTTAGAAGGCCTTTCTTATATCTTGTTATTATTTGTTGCAATGCCGATTAAATACCAAATGGAAGATGCTTCTTATGTGCAATTGCTAGGAATGCCGCACGGCCTACTCTTTATGGCCTATGTGTTTTTAGCGGTGTATCTCAAGCCACAATACAATTGGCATACTAAAGCTTTCATCTTGGTGCTAACAGCATCCATCATTCCTTTCGGTACTTTTTATGTGGATAGAAAGTTGCTGAGTTAGTATTATCTAATGCATCTTACAGCTGCTATAACATCATAATAAATCTCGCTCCAAAAAGCGAAATCAGGAGTTATTACTGTGTATTTAGACGAGTCTGAAAAATATTGTGATCTGGTCCATAAATTATTAGATTCAATACTTGGATCATTGGTTTACTAATCACTATTTCTCCCTCCATAAAATTCCCTATTTTCGCAGCGCATGAAAAAGATTAGAAATTTTTGCATCATTGCCCATATCG
This sequence comes from Flavobacteriales bacterium, assembly GCA_002715345.1. Classification (GTDB taxonomy): domain Bacteria; phylum Bacteroidota; class Bacteroidia; order Flavobacteriales; family UBA7312; genus UBA7312. The sequence goes on from PAYR01000025.1 coordinate 14,763, forward strand.
ACCACGGTAAAAGCACCTTGGCGGATAGGCTGTTAGAACACACAGGTGCGGTAACGGAAAGAGAGGCGCAAGATCAATTGTTAGACGATATGGACTTGGAGCGCGAAAGAGGGATTACCATTAAGAGCCATGCCATACAAATGGAGTACGAATTAGATGGAGAACAGTATGTGCTGAACTTAATTGACACGCCTGGCCATGTAGATTTTTCCTATGAAGTATCGCGCTCTATCGCTGCTTGTGAGGGAGCCTTACTAATTGTAGATGCTGCACAAGGGATACAGGCACAAACCATTTCTAACCTCTATTTGGCTTTGGAAAATGATTTAGAAATCATCCCTGTATTGAATAAAATTGACCTCCCTTCTGCCGAGCCCGAAGTGGTGAAAGACCAAATTATTGATCTAATTGGTTGTGAAGATGAAGACATTATTCCAGCTTCTGCCAAAACAGGACTAGGAATACATGATATTTTACGCGCCATAGTAGAGCGTGTGCCGGCTCCACAAGGTGATCCAAAAGGGCCATTACAAGCCATGATTTTTGATTCGGTATATAATCCGTTTAGAGGCATTGAGGCTTACTTCAAAGTAGTCAATGGTTCCATCAACAAAGGAGATGAGGTGCAGTTTATGGCGACTGGCAAAAAGTATTTTGCCGATGAAATTGGTGCACTGAAGCTACAACAACAACCGAAAAAAACACTTTCTACGGGTGAGGTGGGCTACATCATTTCCGGCATTAAGGATGCTCGTGAGGTGAAAGTGGGAGACACCATTACCCGTACTGAGCAGCCTGCACAAGAAGCAATTCAAGGATTTGAGGATGTGAAACCAATGGTATTTGCAGGCATTTACCCTGTAGATACCGAGGATTATGAGGAGTTGCGTAACTCTATGGAAAAGCTACAACTGAACGATGCTTCATTAACTTTTGAACCAGAATCATCTGCTGCCCTTGGTTTTGGTTTCCGTTGTGGATTCTTAGGAATGTTGCACATGGAAATTATTCAAGAACGCTTGGAGCGCGAGTTCGGCATGACGGTGATTACCACTGTTCCAAATGTATCCTACTATGCATACACTAAAGCAGGAGAAGAGCAGACTATTAACAACCCTTCCGATTTACCAGAACCTTCAACACTAGATTATGTGAAGGAGCCTTACATCCGTGCACAAATCATTACTAAATCTGACTTTGTAGGTTCGGTTATGAGCTTGTGTATTGAAAAAAGAGGCGAGCTGAAAAACCAGGTGTATTTAACCACCGATCGTGTAGAGCTAACTTTTGAAATGCCTCTCGGGGAAATTGTATTTGACTTTTACGACAAGCTGAAAACGATTTCTAGAGGATATGCTTCTTTCGATTATTTTCCGCTAGAATTCCGCCAATCGAACTTAGCAAAATTAGATATACTACTCAATGGAGATCAGGTAGATGCATTGTCTGCCCTCATTCACAGAGACAACGCATATAACTTAGGAAAGAAGATTTGTTTGAAGCTGAAAGAATTGATTCCGCGCCAACAATTTGATATTGCTATTCAGTCTGCAATAGGTGCAAAAATTATTTCTAGAGAAACAGTGAAAGCACTACGAAAGGATGTAACAGCTAAGTGTTATGGTGGTGATATCACGCGTAAGCGTAAGCTCCTTGAAAAGCAGAAAAAAGGAAAGAAGCGTATGCGTCAAGTAGGAAATGTGGAAGTGCCTCAATCGGCATTCTTGGCGGTTTTAAAATTAGACTAAAACACTATCTTTGGATTGCTGGTAATAGCTTGAAAGAAATAATAAATTATGGGAAGAGCATTTGAGTTTAGAAAAGCGCGTAAGATGAAGCGTTGGTCAAAAATGGCCAAGACTTTTACGCGTATTGGAAAAGACATTGTGATGGCGGTGAAAGATGGTGGTCCGGTCCCAGAAACGAATTCGCGTTTGCGCCAGGTAATCCAAAATGCCAAAGCTGCCAATATGCCGAAGGATAATGTGGAGCGTGCCATCAAAAAAGCTAGTGGAGCAGATGCAGCCAACTATGTAGAGATGTCTTTAGAAGGATTCTCCGCTAATGGAGTAGCTGTTTTTATAGAGTGTACTACGGATAACAACAACCGAACAGTTGCCAATGTGCGTTCTTACTTCAATAAATGCGAAGGAAACTTAGGGACCAATGGTTCTTTAGAATTTATTTTTGACAGAAAAGGGGTGTTTACATTAGAGTCTTCGCAGATAGAAATGGACGTTGAAGAGCTTGAAATGGAATTGATTGATGGTGGTTTGGAAGAGCTAGAGCGAGATGAAGAAGCCATTACTATCTACACCGATTTTGCAGACTTCTCTAACATGACCAATCTGTTAGAAAAGTTAAACATTGAGGTAAAGAATGCAGAGTTACAACGCATCCCAAATAATTTCAAATCCATCACTTCCGAACAAGCGCCATTGGTATTAAAGCTACTGGACAAGCTAGAGGAAGATGACGATGTGCAAAATGTATTCCATAACATGGAAATGAGCGAGGAGATTATAGCTTTAATGGAGGGAGAGTAAAAAATTGACATGAAAAAGAAATTAGAAACATTAGAAGCGAAAAAAGCAGAAGCCCAATTGGGTGGAGGCGAAAAACGTATCGAATCGCAACATGCTAAGGGAAAGTTAACAGCGCGTGAGCGCATCCACTTTTTATTAGACGAAGGCTCTTTTGAAGAGATAGGTATGTTAGTAACACACCGCTCTACTAACTTCGGTTTGGAGAAACAAAAGTTTTTAGGCGATGGTGTGGTAACGGGTTACGGAACTATTGATAGCAGATTGGTGTATGTTTTTGCACAAGACTTTACCGTGATGGGGGGCTCTTTGGCAGAGGCGCATGCCGAGAAAATCTGTAAGTTGATGGACCTAGCTATGAAAAATGGCGCACCTGTTATTGGANTAAACGATAGTGGCGGAGCGCGNATTCAAGAAGGGGTTGTTTCTCTTGGNGGNTATGCCGANATNTTTTATAGAAATACCAAGGCNAGTGGNGTNATCCCACAGCTTTCAGCGATCATGGGNCCTTGTGCAGGAGGGNCAGTTTATTCTCCNGCACTTACTGACTTCATNATGATGGTAGAGAATACTTCATACATGTTTGTTACAGGNCCNAATGTGGTAAAAACGGTAACGCATGAAGAGGTGACTGCCGAAGAATTAGGAGGAGCATCTACGCACTCTACTAAATCAGGNNTAGCACACTTTACTTATGCCAANGAGATTGAACTCATNAATAACTTNAAAAGGNTNTTGAGCTACATGCCTCAAAATTGTGAGGAAGACGCTCCTGCTTTAGNGTATNNGGNNNGCGATGAAACCAGANCTGCTTTGGATGAAATCATTCCAGAAAANCCAAANCAGCCNTACGATATTCGNGANGTGATTGAAGGNACAATAGATGAAGGTTCTTTCCATGAAGTGCATAAAGATTATGCNGAAAANATTGTNTGTGGGTTTGCACGATTAGNCGGTCGTTCTATCGGTATTGTAGCGAATCANCCTGCTTTTTTAGCAGGTGTTTTAGATAACCATGCTTCTAANAAAGCAGCGCGTTTTGTGCGTTTCTGCGATTGCTTNAACATTCCTTTATTGGTGTTTGAGGATGTTCCTGGATTCTTACCTGGAACCGATCAAGAGTGGAATGGAATCATCAATAATGGTGCAAAATTATTGTATGCTTTTTCAGAAGCAACGGTGCCACGTATTACAGTGATTACACGTAAAGCTTATGGTGGTGCGTATGATGTAATGAACTCTAAGCACATTGGTGCAGACATCAATTATGCATGGCCATCGGCAGAAATTGCAGTGATGGGAGCTAAGGGTGCGGCCGAAATCATTTTCCGCAAAGAAATTAAAGAGGCTACAGATACAGAGGCTAAGTGGAAGGAGAAAGAAGCAGAATATGCCGAGCTTTTTGCAAACCCTTACAATGCTGCCGCTCGCGGTTATGTAGATGAGGTGATAGCACCTTCTAAAACAAGAGAAAAGTTAATCAAGGCATTTAAAATGCTTGAGAATAAGGTAGACAGCCTACCAAAGAAAAAACACGGAAATATTCCTTTATAGATGAATGTATTAGTAGTAGGATCGGGAGGTAGAGAGCATACCTTGAGTTGGAAAATAGCACAGAGCAGTTTGTGCGAAAAACTCTTCATTGCGCCAGGAAATGCAGGAACAGCTAACTTGGGAGAAAATGTATCCATCGCAGTGGATGACTTTGAAGCGATGAAAGACTTAGTCTTGGAACACAACATCAACATGATTGTGGTTGGCCCAGAGGACCCATTGGTAAAAGGGATTTACGATTTCTTTACAGCAGATGAATCCTTAAAGGATGTCACTGTAATAGGGCCCTCTAAAAGAGGAGCTCAACTAGAAGGAAGCAAGGAGTTTTCTAAAGAATTCATGAAAAAATTTGGTGTACCAACAGCGGCTTACCAAAGTTTTACTAAAGATACGCTAGAAGAAGGATATGCTTTCTTGGAAACCTTGAATCCTCCATTCGTTTTAAAAGCTGACGGATTAGCTGCAGGCAAAGGGGTGTTGATAATTGACGACTTAACTGAAGCAAAAAAAGAGTTGAAGGCCATGTTGGCAGATGCTAAGTTTGGTGATGCAAGTTCTAAAGTTGTGATTGAAGAATTCCTAGACGGAATAGAGCTTTCTGTTTTTGTATTAACAGACGGAGATAGCTATAAAGTATTGCCATCAGCAAAGGATTACAAGCGTATTGGTGAAGGTGATACAGGTTTAAACACGGGAGGTATGGGAGCTATTTCTCCTGTGCCTTTTGCGGATAAATTCTTTTTGGAGAAAGTAGAAGACAGAATCATTAAGCCAACTATTAATGGATTAAAAGAAGAAGGAATCGTTTACAAAGGATTCATCTTTATTGGTTTGATGAATGTGAATGGTGATCCTTATGTAATTGAGTACAATGTGCGCATGGGGGACCCTGAAACAGAGGTGGTCATACCTAGAATCAAATCAGATTTATTGAATCTATTTAAGGGAATTGGGGATGGTACTTACAGTGAAAAAGATTTTTATGTTGATGAAAACACTGCAGTGACTGTTATGTTGGTTTCGGGAGGATATCCAGAAGCATACGAAAAAGGCAAGGTGATAAGTGGTTTTGAAGACTGTGAAGACAGTATTCTGTTCCACGCAGGAACCACGCAGGAAGGAGATGATATAGTGACCAATGGAGGTCGAGTGTTGGCTATTACTTCTTACGGAAGAGATATGGAAACAGCACTAGCAAAATCATTCGATAACGCAGAAAAAATAAATTTCGAAAAGAAATACTACCGGAGAGATATCGGTTATGACTTACAAACGGAAGAGGCTTAGGCTTCTCCGTTTCTTTTAAACTGAATTAGTTTTACAGTCCAATAAATAAAAAACGCAGAGACAACAAGAATAGAAATGTCATTTGGGATATTACCAATAGAAGGCATGATTGTCCATAAGCTTTCAAATATATCACCAAGTCCGTAAAAGAAATCTCCTATCATTTTTTTGTAATTTTAATTTCGTAGCAAAATTAGAAATATTCTTAAATAAATGTTAGTAAAACTGCTGAAAACCACACGCCCCGCGGCACTTTTATCCTTCTTTGGGATGGCAGTCTTGTTTTTCGCCCTTCAATTATTACATCTTTCGGATTATTCTTTTGTACAAACAGGATATCCTTTATTTGATTTAGCCCAGTATTTACTCTTTAGTAATAAGTGGTTGGCAGCCATTTTAGTGTTTGTATTGTCTTTACTAATGGCTATGGGATTTAATAACTTGATTTCTGAGAAAGGGGTGCTGAAGTACAATACAGTATTACCCGCTTCAGTGCTGATTATTTTTGTTTCTATCTTTTCCTTTTCGTCAGTTTGGTTAGCTGTTTTTTTACTGCTTTTTTTCCTTAACAAGCTATTAGGTGTATATCAAAAGGAGCGACCATATACAGTATTGTTTGATGCAGCTTTCTTACTTGGAATGAGTGTGTTGATATATCCACCAACCATCTTTTTGTTTCCGCTTATTTATATCGCTAACCTTACTTATAGCGCAACAGGATGGAGGAATTACATCATTCCAGTTTTGGGTTTTATAAGCCCCTTGTTAATGATGGTGTGTTATCTGTTTTTTGTAGACGTATTACCTTTGTACATAGAGCATTATATACGCATGCTCAACCTGTCTTTACCTAGCGTTGACATTACACTTTCAAAAGGCATCTTTTTCATGCTATTAGCAATTTTACTATTAAGCGCTTTCAAGGAGTTGGCACAATGGATAGCGCTGAAAAGCTTGCGATCTAGAAAGGCATTTATTGTTTTTGTAGCGTATTTTTTGTTTAGTCTTTTCGGCTTTTTTACACCAGCTGCAGACGACCTTCAGCAGCTCATGGTGTTGGCTTTTCCAATAGCCGCATTCGTAGGAAACTACCTGTTATTTGCGCGCAAGTGGTGGTGGTACGAAGTGCTCTTTGCTCTCTTTCTACTATCCGCTATTTATTTCCATCTTTCTCAAGTATTCGGATTGTAAATAATACGTAACTTTGCAGCATCAATTTTTATTCGAAAAACATGAAGTTTGGAGTAGTTGTTTTCCCAGGTTCTAATTGCGATATGGACATGGTATATGTTCTAGAAACCATCATCGGACAAGAAGTGGTAAAACTATGGCATAAAGACACCGATTTACAAGGTTGTGAATTTATTGTTTTGCCAGGAGGGTTTTCTTACGGAGATTATTTGCGTTCTGGAGCAATTGCACGCTTTTCACCAATCATGGAAAAAGTGATTGAGTTTGCTAACAATGGCGGATATGTAATGGGCATTTGTAACGGTTTCCAAATTTTGTGTGAGTCTGGTTTATTACCTGGCGCATTGTTGCACAACAACAGCCATAAGTTCATTTGTAAAAATGTGAACTTAAGCACACAAACAACCAACACTTTAGTAACGAACAAATTGGCGCAAGGAGAAAACATCTTGATTCCAATTGCACATGGAGAAGGACGCTACCATGCGGATGCGGAAACATTGAAAATGTTGAATGATAATGATCAGATATTGTTCCGTTACTGTGATGAAAACGGTAACATTAGCGATGAAGCAAATCCAAACGGAGCAATCGAAAACATTGCAGGTGTTTGTAATGCAGGACGAAATGTATTTGGTATGATGCCTCACCCAGAGCGTGCAGCCGATGAGGAGTTGAGCAACACTGATGGTCGTGCTTTATTTGAAAGCATTTTAGCAGCAGTTGAGGTAGCTTAATTGTCGAAGCATAAATGAAAAGCCCCACTTAATTAGTGAGGCTTTTTTATTTGTAAAAATTCATCTCATCCATATATTGGCACACTTTGGGAGGTAAAAAGTAGCTGATGTCTTTTTTGTCAGCGATACTTTTTCGGATGAAGCTAGCGGAAACATCCATGAGCGGAGCTTGTGTTAAATGCACTTTTGGGTGGCTTACTAAGGCACAATCTTTGCTTTCGGGTCTAGGGTACACATATAATTCGTGTTCTTCCAAAATGTGTTCGTAGTTTTTCCACTTATGAAAAGAATTCAAATTATCTAAACCCATAATGAGTGCAAAATCATGTGTAGGGTATTTCTCTTTTAAGTAAGTAAGTGTATCTATTGTATAAGAGGGTTGCGAAAGATTTAATTCAATATCGGATGCTTGAAACTGTGGATGATCTTCTGTTGCAATACGCACCATCATGAGTCGGTGGTGTTGGTCTAGTAAACTACTTTTTTCTTTGAAAGGGTTTTGCGGAGAAACCACAAACCAAACTTGCTCTAAATCGGTAAACTCTACCATGTATTGCGCAATAGCCATATGCCCAATGTGTAAAGGGTTGAAAGAGCCGAAAAAGAGTCCAACTTCCATCTACTAATTATTTAAAAAGGCACTGACTTTTTTCATTACTTCCTGGCGCGCACTATCTAAATCATCATTCACAATGACAATGTCAAAAGCATCTAGTTGTGCTATTTCTTCTGCAGCTTTACCTAATCGTTTTTGTAAACTCTCAGCAGTTTCAGTGCCTCTTCCTTCTAGTCGTTTTTTCAATTCTTCTATAGATGGAGGGGCCACAAATATGGAAAGTGCTTGCTTGCCAAAGTGTTTTTTAATGTTAATTCCACCTACTACATCCACATCAAAAATGACTTGTTTGCCATTTGCCCAGATGCGTTCCACTTCCGATTTTAAGGTGCCGTAAAACATATCTTCGTACACCTCTTCCCACTCTAAAAAGGCATTCTCTGCTATTTTCTCTTTGAAGTTTGTAGGGCTTAAAAAGTGGTAATCTTTGCCGTCCTGCTCATTTACTCTAGCTGCTCGGCTACAAGCTGAAATAGAAAATTCTAATGGTAGTCCTTGCGCTAGCAAATGGCGCACCAAAGTTGTTTTCCCAGCTCCCGAAGGAGCAGAAAATATGACTACTTTCTTAGAGGACATTCAGTAGTTGTTCTTTAATTTTTTCCAACTCATCTTTCATCTGTACCACTACTTTTTGCATGCCTGCATTTGATGATTTAGAGCCAATGGTGTTGATTTCTCGTCCAATTTCTTGACCGATAAAACCAAGCTTTTTTCCGTTTGGAGAGCCAGCATCCATGGTTTCTAAAAAGTAGTTGAGGTGTGCCGAAAGGCGCACTTGCTCTTCGGTGATGTCTTGCTTTTCTAGGTAATAAATCAGTTCCTGTTCAAATCGATTTTCATCAATATTCTTCGATTCTAATTTAGCTAATTTATCTTGCAGATTACTTTTTACCTTTTCAATGCGTTGCTTGGCAAGCGGTTCAATGTCTTCTAAAAGTTGTGCAATGATGTTGATGCGTTTGTGAATATCTTCTTCCAATTTCTTTCCTTCATCCGTACGGAACTGTACCAAATTATTGATAGCTAGACGAATACTTTCTTCTACTTTTTCCCATTCGTTTTCATCAGTGGTTTCTTCTCCTTTAATCATGATGTCAGGCATCCGCACCATGGTTTGCATGATGTCTCTGTAAATACCACTTTCTAACATAGAAAAAGGTTCTTTGTAGCCCATCTCTTTGCTCAGTTCATCAATTTGTTGGTGGTATGCTTTCACCACTTCTTTGTTGATGTAGTAACGACTCGCACTCACAATCTCTTCGCGCCAAATAGAAAGCTCTACTTTCCCGCGCACCAAATTTTCTGATAAGAATTTACGTAAGCCAATCTCTTTCTCTCTAAAGATAGAAGGCATCTTTACATTGGCATCAATTTGCTTGGAGTTAAGCGATTTTACTTCAATGGTAAAGTTCGCATGAGGTAGGTTCAGTTCGGCTTTTCCGTAGCCAGTCATTGATAGCATCATGAGTCTGAAAATTTTAACAAAGGTAGTAAATTGCTAGTTCTGCTTTGGACGAACGCTTACTAAATACACGCCTGCAAAAATAATAAGGGCAGCACCTATCTTAACAGGACTTAAAGAATCGCTTCCTGCAAAAATAGCCACCAAACTAGCCAAAACGGGCTGCAAATAAATGTAGGAGCTTACCGTAGAAGGGTTCACAGACTTGAGCCCGTAAATATTTAAGAGGTAAGCCATAAAGGTGGTACAAATCACTACAAAGGCGACTTTCCAAAGGATGTCTGTAGGCATGCTCGCCCACTCAATGGCTTGAAACTCGCCCCAACCAAAAGGGATGACATAGATGAAGCCAAACAGAAAAACCCAAGAGATAACCGTTATGGGCTTGTATTTCTGCATGAGCGGTTTCACCAAAACCAGGTATACTCCATAAGATGCTGCATTGATAAGCACCATGATGTTGCCCCAGAAATGATCGGGGTTGAAATCTACTCCACCACCATAGGTGATGAGCGAAATAGCGCCCGTTGCTCCAAGCGCGATACCCAACATTTTACGCTTGGTAATGGCTTCGGTAGCTAAAAAAGCACCCATAATCAACACTAAAATAGGATTGGTAACCATAATTACAGCGGCATTGATCGGGGTGGTGAGGTTCAACCCTTCGAAAAAGAGCATCTGATTGATAGCAACGCCAAACAATCCGCAAAGCGCTAATTTGAACAAATCTCCTTTGTCTACCTTTTCATAAAAGAACAAACTATAACAAAGACAAAAGAGTAAGACAGCTCCGCTCACCCTCAAAAAGATGAAGCCTAAAGGTTGTATGAAGTCAGGCATTACATCCTTAGCTACTGTGTAGTTAATGCCGTAGATAAGGTTGGCTGTAAAGAGCGCGATATGCGCGAGTAGTCGCTTACTCATGGAGGGCTGCTTTTACTGCACCAACACTCTTTTTAGTGTTGCCAATAAAGATGGCTCCATCAATTAAAAAGACAGGTCTTTTCAAGAAAGTATATTCCTCTAAAATAAGTTGTTTATAGTCTGCCTCACTAAGTGTTTTCTTTTTTAGATTCATGCTCTTGTATTTAATTGCTCTTCGGCTGAAAAGTGCTTCATAGGAACCGGCTAAAATAGCCATTTCATCCAGCTGTTTCTCCGTTATTTTTTCAGAACGAATTTCTTGTGTTTCCTCATCCCAATTCAGCTCCTCCAATATGCGCTGGCAAGTGGTACATTTTGCTAAGTGATAAACTTTTTTCATCTTCTTTTATTTGCTTCAAAAGTAAGAACAAATCCCTACATTTGTGAGGCAAAATTTTAGAAGGATGAGCAAGCAAGAGATGAAATTCAATACCAAGGTGATACATGCTGGTTTAGAGCCGGATCCAACAACAGGCGCCATCATGACGCCTATTTACCAAACCTCCACTTATGTACAGACCTCTCCAGGCGTCCATAAAGGGTTCGAATACTCTAGAACAGGCAACCCAACACGTGCGGCTTTAGAAGCAAATTTGGCGGCTTTAGAAAATGCAAAATATGGTTTGTGTTTTGGTAGCGGCTTAGGTGCAATTGATGCAGTGATCAAGTTGCTGAGTCCTGGGGATGAAGTCGTTTCTACCAACGATTTGTATGGGGGGACTTACCGCATCTTCACCAAAGTATTTGAAAATTATGGAATCAAGTTCAACTTTATTGGCATGCAAAATGCGGATAAAATTGAAGAGCATATAACAGAAAAAACCAAGTTGATTTGGGTTGAAACACCAACCAACCCAATGCTGAATATTATTGACATTGAAGGAGCGGCTAAAGTGGCTAAAAAGCACGGTGTCTTATTAGGCGTTGATAATACTTTCGCTTCGCCATACCTTCAAAATCCAATAGATCTAGGTGCAGATATTGTGATGCATTCTGCAACTAAATATTTAGGCGGGCACTCTGATGTAGTGATGGGTGCTTTAATGGTGAGTGATGATGCATTAGCGGAGCGCTTATACTTTATCCAAAATTCTTGTGGTTCAGTGCCAGGCCCAATGGACAGTTTCTTGGTACTAAGAGGGATTAAAACCCTACACTTGCGCATGCAGGGCCACTGCGAAAACGGTAAAGAAATCGCTCATTTCTTACAGAGCCATCCCAAAGTAGAGTGTGTATACTGGCCTGGCTTTGATACACATCCAAATCATGAGATTGCTAAAGCTCAAATGAAAGATTTTGGAGGGATGATGTCCTTCTCTTTGAAAGGGAATAAGCTAGAGGATGCCTTTCAAGTGGTTTCTTATATGAAAGTATTCACCTTGGCAGAATCTTTAGGAGGTGTAGAGTCATTATCTGGACACCCTGCAAGCATGACACACGCAGCTATTCCAAAAGAAGAAAGAGAGAAAACAGGAGTAGTTGACTCCTTGATTCGTTTGAGTGTTGGCGTAGAAGACATCGAAGATTTGAAAGCTGATTTAGCACAAGCCTTAGCGCAACTTTAATGAACCTCATTTACATAACCGGTAGCAGTAGTGGCTTGGGTAAAGCCCTCGCAGAATTATTATTGGAAGATAATAATAATCATATTGTAGGAATTGCTCGAAGAGAAACAATTCAGCACGAGCGATATATTCATTATACACTAGATTTAAAGAAAGTGATTAATGAAAATATTTTTCAAAAGCTTCCATCGGCTTGCAAAAAGGTGGTGCTCATTAACAATGCAGGCGCTGTAGGGCCAATTACAAGAGTCGGTTCGCAATCCTATGAAGAAGTAGCCGATAATTATACTATTAATGTAATTGCTCCTTCTTTTTTATGTAATCAGTTTGTGCAGGCATATCAAAATGAGGCGGCGCAAAAAGTCATCATTAATGTTAGCTCTGGTGCAGGTAAGCACCCTATTGAAGCATGGAACACTTATTGTGCTTCTAAAGCTGCTTTAGATATGTTTTCACAGGTTTTGCAAGCTGAACATCCCGATATTAAAGTCTTTGCAGTAGCTCCTGGATTAGTGGATACACCAATGCAAGATTCTATCCGAAGTGCAGATGAGAAGCATTTTCCCCAATTAGATCGTTTTCAGAGCTATAAAGCCGATGGAGACTTAGTTTCTGCTAGAGAAGTAGCGCTTAAATATTTGAAAATCATACAAGAGTCACAAATTTTTCAAGAAGTACTGTTTTCAATTCGTGATTTTTAGCTGTTGATAAAAACGAAGTGTTTTTAGTCGAAAAACAACAGAAAAACATTATAAAACACTGTAAATCAGCAAATTGAAAAATATCGCAATTTTTAACAGATTTTTGTTAATAAGCATCTTTTTTCACAGATATCAAAATTCATAAAAAGAATTTAAACAACTGAAAATCAAGTAAATAAAAAACATAAAAGCTTTGGTTTTGATAATTAGCGGTTAAAATGCCTTGCTGAAGGTAAAAAGCTTAATTATTTGATAAGTAAAAAATTACCTCTTATGTTTGAAATCGTATTAACCAAACCTTTTATAATATTATGGACAAGGTATTTAAGTATTTTAATGACTTTTTTAAAGGTCTTACTGGCTTACTAATGACTTTATTAGGATTAGCAGTAGCAATTCAAATTTTATTTGGTGGCGCTGTTTTCGGAATGGATGTTATTGGACACGTTTCAGCAATCATTACTGCTTTAGGTGATGGTGGTTTCGTAGGCCTATTAACGCTACTTATACTTTATTCATTCTTAACTAAGTAAGATAAGAATGAGTTTAATGAATAAAGCCCGCTTTTATGCGGGCTTTTTTTGTTTATTCTAGTAAATTATTAAGTTTGAACAGACCAAGTTCCTATTATGAAAAAGAAATTATCAAAATTTAAAGACTTGCTTTCAGAGTTAACCTCTTTTGCGGTAGTCTTATTATGTCTAGGTATAACCGTTCAATTACTCATTGGCGAACCCCTTTTGGGTTGGGATGTTATAGGTAACATCTCTAAATCTATTGGTAAGATGGGTCAAAGCAACTTTATAGGTGTTGCAGCTTTATTGGTGCTTTATTCAATTTACAATAAGAGGAAGGATTAGGTAAATAAATACCAACTAAAACCCCCACTCATATGAGCAGGGGTTTTTAGATTCTGAACCAAGTTCAAAAAGATTTTCTTTTTCTGTTATTTAAATGCGTTTTCTCCTGTAATATCAAAACCTGTAATCAATAAGTGAATATCGTGTGTTCCTTCGTAAGTAATAACCGACTCTAGATTCATCATGTGACGCATTACAGGGTATTCTCCTGTAATCCCCATACCACCTAAAATCTGGCGTGCCTCTCTAGTAATCTTCAAGGCCATATCAACATTGTTACGCTTACACATTGAAATCTGAGCAGAAGTAGCTCTGTTCTCATTACGCAATACACCTAAACGCCAAGTTATAAATTGTGCTTTGGTAATTTCTGTAATCATCTCAGCCAATTTCTTTTGTTGTAATTGGAATCCTGCAATTGGCTTACCAAACTGCACACGCTCTTTGGAGTAACGCAAAGCTGAATCGTAACAATCCATAGCCGCACCGATAGCACCCCAAGCAATTCCGTAACGAGCAGAATCTAAACAACCAAGTGGAGCGCCTAGGCCATCCTTATTAGGAAGAATGTTTTCTTTTGGAATCTTCACATTGTCAAACACCAACTCTCCAGTAGCAGAGGCTCTTAAACTCCACTTGCCATGAGTTTCTGGTGTAGTAAAACCCTCCATACCGCGTTCAACAACCAAGCCCTTAATACGACCTTCTTCGTTTTTAGCCCATACTACTGCAATGTCAGCAAATGGTGCGTTCGAAATCCACATTTTTGAACCATTTAATAAGTAATGGTCTCCCATGTCTTTAATGTTCGTGACCATTCCGCCTGGGTTTGATCCGAAATCTGGCTCAGTCAATCCAAAACATCCTATATACTTACCAGAAGCTAATTTTGGGAGGTATTTTTGTCTTTGCTCTTCGTTCCCATATTTCCAAATAGGATACATCACCAAAGAAGATTGAACCGAAGAAGTAGAGCGAATACCGCTATCTCCTCTTTCCAATTCTTGCATGATTAAGCCGTAAGAAATTTGATCTAATCCTGCACCGCCATATTCAGTAGGGATGTAAGGCCCAAAAGCGCCAATCTCTGCCAAGCCTCCTATAAGCTGTTTTGGAAATTCTGCTTTTTCGCAGGCGTCTTCAATAATTGGAGAAACTTCACGCTTTACCCATTCGCGGGCAGCATCTCTCACTAATTTATGCTCTTCCGACAATAAGTCGTCTAACTGAAAATAATCTGGAGCTTGAAACATATCCATTTGTCTTGTTTTTAGTTTGACGCAAAATTATTGAATAATTTAGGATAAATAGGTAATTTGCAAGAAAATCAAGAGGGTGAAACAATTCGTGTACATAGCTGCTTTACTGTTTTTTGCAGTTTCATCCTGCACGGATTCTGAACCAACACCATCAAATCTAGGTGCGTGTGACAATACCAACTATACTTTTTCAAATATGCAATACATTTTTGAGAATAGCTGTGTAGGTAGTCATGCTTACGCAGGGGAAGCTGTGGTTGTAGGTGATTTTTCTTCTTACCAAGGGGTTGAGAAAGCCTTGAATGCTGATCAATCTACCTTTTTATCCCAAATTCTTTAGGAAATGAGTGACTCAGATTACAACATGCTGCCAACAAAAAAAATGTCTGATGAAGACATTCAAAAATTAGAGTGTTGGATTAAAACAGATTATCCGCAATAAGGTGATAGACTTAACATCGAAACTACACGCCACATTGCATAATGAGTGGATTTTTATCACTTGCGTTTTGTTGTTAGCAGCGATTGCTTTTTTGCGTGTTCATTTCGGGAGAGGTCTTTGGTTAATTAGCCAGGCGGCTTTTACGCAGCGTCACGCCAACCAGTTTTTACGTGAAACGAACAACTTAAACGTTTCGCCTTATTTACTACCTATCTTTGTGCTTGTGCTCACTTTGTTTGTTGCGCACCCTTCTTGGAATCAAACTAGTTGGTCTATTCTTGTAATTCTAAAGTATGCATTTTGGATTTCTTTTTTTTTAGTTGTGAAATACTTGCTCATTCGTTGGATAGGTCATATTTTTCAGCAACTGTATTTATTTGAAGAAGTTATTTTTCTTTCTTTTCTGTTTGAAAAAGTAGCAGGGCTACTCTTGTTTCCATTTTTAGTTTTATCTGTTTACGCTTCTTTTGATTCGGTAACATGCCTAATGTTAGGGCTTTCATTACTCTTTTTCTTTTTGCTGTTAAAATGGGTTCGCATGCTTTATTTTGGGTTTTTTAAGCGTTCCTTTTCTAAAACGCATTTATTTATATACCTTTGTACTCTCGAAATTTTACCACTAGTAGTCATTATCAAATACTTTTTGTTGTAGCTGCAATTGGTATTTTTTTTAAGAATAATGACTTAAAAAAAGACGATAAGTGAAGGAGAAAAAAGTGAAAACAATCCTGGTTTCTCAACCAAAACCAGAGTCCGACAAATCACCCTATTTCGATTTAGCCAAAAAATGTAAGGTTAAAATTGATTTCCGTCCTTTTATTCATGTAGAAGGTTTGACTGCAAAAGAATTTCGCCAGCAGAAAATCAGCATCCTAAGTCATGATGCAGTAATTTTTACTAGCAAAAATGCAATGGATCACTTTTTCCGCATGTGTGAAGCAACACGCATTACGGTTCCAGAAGAGATGAAATACTTTTGTGTTTCTGAGGCGATTGCATATTATTTACAGAAATACATCACATACCGAAAGCGTAAAGTTTTTATTGGTAGGCAAAAGATAGAAGACATGCTTTCTACTTTGAAAAAGCATAAAGACTGTAACTTTTTATTGCCTTGTTCAGATATTTTGAAAGATAGTATTCCACAATTTTTGAAAGACTATAAGTTTAAGTTTACAAAAGCAGTTATGTACCGAACGGTATGTAGCGATTTATCAGAATTAGAGAATGTGTTCTATGATATTTTGGTGTTTTACAGCCCATCTGGGATTAAGAGTTTGTACCAAAATTTCCCAGAGTTTGAGCAGAACGATACGCGTATTGCAGCCTTTGGTCTAACAACAGCCAAAGCAGTAGATGATGCTGGCTTAGAATTAAATATTGGAGCACCAAACCCAAAAGCACCCTCTATGACAATGGCTTTGGAACAATACATTAAGAAAGTAAACAAGCGATAAGCGATAACAACATTTACTACATGTTTTAAAAGGGATGCAAGCATCCCTTTTTTATTATCTAGAAAACCCTATTTTTACTTTATGTCAAAGCACACTTTTGGTAAGTCCGATCGTTTAAAGAGTAAGCAACAAATAGAGCAGCTTTTTTTTGATGGTAATAGTTTTACCGAATTTCCTTTAAAGTTGGTTTGGCGATGGGCTGAAGCTAACGAATCATCTGTTCTAATAGCATTGAGTGTTCCAAAAAAGAAATTATCAAAAGCGGTTCATCGAAATCATATGAAGCGTTTGCTAAGAGAGTCATATAGACAGCAAAATCAAGCTTTAAAATCAATGGTTTCTGAAAAAGGAAAACAGTTACATATTATGTTGATTTTTTTGGACACACAACTTTGGAATTTTCCAGACTTAGACAATAAAATAAGCGTAACTTTAGAGCGTTTACAGAAGGAGTTATGAGTCGTTTGTTAACATGGATATTCATTTTCCTGATTCGAGTTTACAAAGGAGTGCTTTCGCCCATGTTATCTGCTCGCTGTAGATATACGCCAACCTGTTCGGAATATGGCTTACAAGCCATTCAAAAATACGGTCCGTTTAAAGGAGGTTGGCTCACATTAAAAAGAATAGGTTCTTGTCACCCTTGGGGAGGACACGGGCATGACCCTGTTCCATAAAAGAAAAATTGAAGAAATGAAACAGATAAAGAAATTAGTATTGGTCATATCGTTAGTTGCTACCTCTATCTTCTCGATGGGTTTTGTAGACAACTATTTCGAGATATCTAAAAACCTAGACATTTTCACAACGCTTTACAGAGAGCTCAATGTCTTTTATGTAGATGAGACCGACCCAGGAGATTTAATGAAAAAGGCCATAGATTCTATGTTAGAATCATTGGATCCATATACAACTTACATCCCTGAATCTGAAATGGAAGATTTTCGTTTCATGACAACGGGTCAGTATGGAGGAGTTGGTGCCATTATTTCCAAACGAGAAGATTATGTGATCATTTCTGAGCCTTACGAAGGATTCCCTGCGCATAAAGCGGGTTTGATTGCTGGAGACAAATTGCTACAGATAAATGGAAAATCTGTGAAAGGAAAATCTACTGAAGATGTCAGTAAAGTTTTAAAGGGTCAACCAAATACTACGGTAAATGTTATGATAGAACGAGAAGGTGTAGAGAAACCATTTGAGGTAGAGCTGAAAAGAGAAGAGGTGAAGGTGAAAAGCGTTCCTTATTACAGTATATTGGAGGGAGGAATTGGATATATAAAAATGACCTCTTTCACTAGAAATGTAAGCAAAGAAGTGGCAGAAGCTTACAAAGAGCTATCAAAAGACAATAATCTAAAAGGATTGGTTTTTGATTTAAGAGGAAACCCTGGAGGACTGCTTAATGAAGCGGTGAATACTACTAATTTGTTTGTAGATAAAGACCTTGAAGTTGTAAGCACTAAAGGTAAAGTAAAAGATTGGGATAAGGTATATAAAACATTAAATCAGCCATTGGATCAAGATATTCCTTTAGTAGTTCTTATCAATAGTCGTTCAGCTTCTGCTTCTGAAATTGTCTCAGGAGCCATTCAAGATTTAGACAGAGGGGTGGTGATTGGTCAACGCTCCTTCGGAAAAGGATTGGTACAACAAACAAGAAAACTGAGCTATAATTCTCAATTAAAAGTAACGATCGCTAAATACTATATTCCTAGCGGAAGATGTATCCAAGCATTGGATTATACTGATACAAATGATGATGGTAGCGTAGGCTCTATTCCAGACTCTTTGAAAACAGAATTCAAAACATTAAATGGCCGTTCTGTTTGGGATGGTGGAGGGGTAAACCCTGACATTACTTTGGAGTCTCGTAAGTACAGTAACATCCTAGCAAGCATTATGTCGAAAAGACATATTTTTGATTTTGCCAATAAGTATTACAGAGAGCATGCAACATTGCCAAGCCCTTCGGTTTTTGAAGTGAATGATGAGGTGTATAGTGACTTTATCACCTATTTAAATGGCAAAGAGTACGAATACGAAACGCGTACTGAAAAAGCAATTAGTAAGATGATAAAAGATGCTAATCAGGAAAAATACATATCCGATTTACAAGCTGAAATATATGCGTTAGAAACCAAAATGAAAGCTAGTAAGACTAATGATTTAGAACGTTTCAAAGAACAAATTAGTGAAGTACTAGAAGGGGAAATAGTAACGCGTTATTATTTCCAAAATGGTCGTATACAAGCATCACTTAAACATGATAACGAGGTGAATAAAGCTGTTGAGATTTTACAAGATTACGAAGTGTATAACGCAATACTTAACGGTACTTATCAGGAGTAATGCTCTCCCATGAAACACATCAGAAAATTTATTTTTGGACATTAGCCTATCTATGTTTTTCTGTCCCATTTATGAGTAAATGGCTCCCTTTTACTATTGGGGTAGTGATTTTAGCACTTAATTTTTTAGCTGAAGGAAATCTTTTTTCAAGGCTGAAAAAAGTAATTCGTACTACTTGGGTTTTGCTATTCGTTCTTTTCTATGTATTACATCTTGTCAGTGCAGCATACAGCACAAATTTTTCCGAAGCATTTAGAGATTTCTTTTTGAAATTACCATTGCTTATTATTCCTGTAGCGCTTTTGTCCGTAGCCTTAAGTGAATCTCAAAAAAAGAGATTGTATTCTTTTTGGATTGTAGCAATAATGATTGCTGCTTGTCTTTTACTTGGTCAAGCATATATTAATTATTCAGATACAGGATATGGAAAATACTGGTATTACACTTCGTTAGCAGGAGGGAAGCATCCAGCTTATTTTTCCATGTATTGCATAACCGCAATAATCTTGTTGTTTCAAGGAAAGTTTGAAAAATGGAAAGCGCTCCCACTTATGATTTTATTATTAATGGTGTTTTTGTTGTCAAGCAGAATGCAAATATTAGTGTTGTTGGTCGTTGCTTTTGTAAAAGTTTGTCAGGAATTTACTCAAAGCAAAAAAGTGAAGCCAATAGTTATTGTAGCATTTGTAGGATTTTTGTCACTTTTTCTAAGTGAAAATGTCCGAAACAAGATTAGACTCAATACTGCACAAAAAGAGATTGGGCAACTTTTTTCTCAAGACTTTAAGAGCAGCACAAGAGGTGCTATCTGGGATTTCGGCTTACAGACAATACAGGAGTCTCCATGGATTGGACATGGTAATGGCGATGAGTTTGAAGTACTGAATCAAGCGATACAATCCAAAGTGCAATTAAAAGAGCTTGATGTTGCTACATTAGCGAACCAAACAATTCAAGACACTTCGATAATGAAAAGGTTGTATTCAACATCCGAAAAAAGAGGTTGGGATAAATCAGATCTTCATTTTCGTTATGCCAAATGGAAGCTTATTAAAGATTCAGATAGTCCATACAACAAGTTTTACAAACATTATTACAATTATCACAATCAGTTTTTACAATCTTGGGCTACTTGCGGTATACTATGCTTATTGGTTTTGCTAGGAATCTTTTTTGTTTCGGTTAAAATGGGGATTCAACATAAAGACTTCACGCTACTAGCAATTGCTTTTTTGATTGCTATGAGCTTTATATCAGAAAGCATGTTAGAACGGCAATATGGAGTGATTTATTTTGCCTTGATTCTTCCAATTATGATGTTGGAAAGTCGTAAATCCGTTTGATTCTTCGGTTAATCGTAGCTAGTATTTCGTATGGGATAGTATTCAGATCGTTCGCTATTTTTTGAATAGAGAAATCAGCGCTAAAAATAGTTGCCATATCTCCTTCTTGAGCATTTGTATCACTAATATCGGCAACAAAGCTATCCATGCTAACATGTCCTAAAATAGCACACTCTTTATTGTCGACTAGCACTTTTCCTTTTCCATCTCCTAATTTTCTATTCAATCCATCAGCATAGCCAATAGGAATGATAGCAATACGCATGTCATGAGGTGCTTCAAAAGCATTTCGATACCCTATTTTTTCACCTTTTTTAATATTTCTTATTTGTGTAATAGCACTTTCTAAACGACAAATTTGCTGGAGATTTTTATCATCAGAAACACCGTATAAACCAATACCAATTCTTACCATTTC
>PAYR01000026.1 GCA_002715345.1 Flavobacteriales bacterium
GTCGGGGTAGCAGGATTCGAACCTGCGACCTCCTGCTCCCAAAGCAGGCGCGATAACCGGGCTACGCTACACCCCGAAAAGGGCTGCAAAACTAAACATTTTAAGTTCACAGCCAAACTCAATATCAAAATGCGGAGAGGAAGGGATTCGAACCCCCGGTACCCGTAAAGGTACAACTCCTTAGCAGGGAGCCCCGTTCGGCCACTCCGGCACCTCTCCAAAAGAACGAGCGCCAAATTTATATCAAAACAATGGTTCTGCAAAAAAAATAGTCATATTTTCAACATACTTTATAGCCGTATTTCTTTCATAAATGAAGTGTAATATTATCTTTGCAGTTGTTCAAAAAGTAAGATTATGTTTAAAAGAATTTTAACACTTTTAGTAATTTTTTCTATTTTCACTTCATGTGTTGAAAAAAGAGATCTTTCTAAAAACATAGTGGTGACACATATCCTTTCCAATCCAGATGGATTACACCCCTTTAATGACAACTCAATAATGCGCTCATTCATTTTTAACTATACTCAAAAATCTTTGATAAGGTTAGATTTAAAAAGCCTTGAATACATTCCTTCACTTGCAAAAGAATTAGCAGAAATATCAGAAGACGGGTTAAAATACACATTTGAATTGAGAGAAGATGCTAGATGGGATGATGGTAGTCCAATTTCAGCAGAAGATGTTTTATTTACAACTAAATTACAGTTGTGTCCACTAACAGATAATGCTCAAATTAGAGGAAACTATACATCGGTAATTAAATCTATTGAACTAGATAAAAAAAATCCAAGAAGATTCACAATGATTGCAAAAGATAAACATGTTTCAAATGCAACAATTTTTTCTGAAATATGGATTCAGCAAAAAGCATATTGGGATCCAACTGGAATATTAGATGATTTAAGTTTTGAAGATATTCATGCTACAAATTTCAAAGAAAAAGAATCTTGGTCTGAATGGTTTAATCATTTTAATCATGGAGATAATCGCTACAAGCCAAATAATTTAGTAGGATTAGGGCCTTATCAAGTTTCTGAATGGGAAACAGGGTCTTACATCACTGTTACTAAAAAAGAAAATTGGTGGGGGGAAAAAGATAGTTCAATTTACAACCAAAATAATCCTGAAGAAATTATTTTTAAAATAATTACAGATGATGCTGCTGTTTTTCTTTCATTAAAATCTGAAGAACTTGATGTAACGAATAGAATAGGAACATCCAAACTAACAAAATTACAGAATCACGAATATTTCAATCAAGCATATCATTCTGACTTCATGAATCAATACTCTTATAATTATCTTGGAATGAATATGCGTCCTGACGGCATTAAGAGAAAAGCATTTTTTGATGATGTAAGTGTAAGAAGAGCAATGGCTTATCTTACTCCAGTAGATGAAATTGTTGAGGTAATTTTACATAATAAAGGTTCTCGACAAGTTTCTAACCTTTCTAACTTAAAAAAGAACTACAATGATACTTTAAAACTAATACCTCTAGATATAGATAAAGCAAAATCATTGTTAGATAATGCTGGTTGGATCGATACTGATGGTGATAACATAAGAGATAAAATAGTAAATGGTGAAAAACTTCAACTTTCATTTCAATTAAGCTATATGAGTTCAGCCGTCTCTAAAGAAATAGCTTTAATGATAAAAGAAAGTATGTGGAGAGCAGGAGTAGAAGCCATCCCAACACCTATGGATTTTACTTTATTTTATAAAAATGCGCAGGAACATGATTTTGATATGATGATGGGTGGTTGGGGAGGTTCTGCCTCTTATTCGAATCCATATCAACTTTGGCATACATCATCATGGGCAAACAAAGGCTCGAATTTTTGTGGATTTGGTGATGCTGAAAGTGATTCTTTAATCAATGCAGCTAATCAGGCAATTGACCCACTAGAACACCGAAACGCAATCTTCGCATTACAGGCAAAAATTTATGAAGATCAACCATACGTATTTATGTTTAGTACAAAAAGAAAACTTGTGGCACACAAAAGATTTGATAATACTAATTTTTTCTATGAAAAACCTGGTTTTATCTTAAATAACTTTTTACTAAAATATGAGTACACAAATATGGCTCCAACTCCTTAACAATTAAAATAATATGTTAAAATATATTACAAAAAGAATTATAATATTTATTCCAATGCTAGTAGCTATTTCTTTACTTGCATTTATTATAAATATAAGCGCACCAGGTGACCCTGTTGAAAAACTCTCTAACTCTGCCGATAAAGAAGGTGCTGCTAATGAACAATCAAACGCAACAAAAAAAGTAAAGCAAGAACTGCGTAAAAAACTTGGTTTAGATTTACCTGTTTTCTATTTCAGCTTTGGCTCAATGAGTGATTGCGACACATTATATAGAGTAGAAGATAAAGCACATGCTAAAACCTTGAACGAACTATCGCATAACTATGGAAATTGGGTAAATATTTCCGACTATTTCCGTAAGTTAGGCGAAGTTCAATTAGCTCATTCTTCATTGAGTTTGGAGGAAATACATGCAAATCTCAAGGATAAAAATGGAAATGCAATTTATAGTAAAAACGAAATCAATGATGTTATTACTCAGTCGAGTTTTGATGTTAGTGCTATGATGGAAACTGCAAACCCTGCAGTTTTAAATGCAAAATGGGAACAACTAGACAATCTCTATAACACATATCCATTTTTTGGAGAAATAAAGCCTGCCTTTGTAATTGCAAAAGAGAAATACCAATTCATGTTGGATAATAAAGAAAGTTGGAAAACATATATCCCAACCATTATCTGGTATGGGTCAGGTAATCAATATCACTTTTGGTTATTTGGAAATGGTAAGGATAGACACGGAATAATAAGAGGAGATTTTGGCTTCTCCTATATAGATAGTCAACCAATTAGCGAAAAGATTTGGAGTCGTGTTTGGATTTCATTCACATTTACTATTATCTCAGTTTTATTGGCTTATTTAATTAGTATTCCATTAGGTATTTATTCAGCCTACAGAAAAGACTCTATCTTTGATAGAATATCTTCTATTATTGTATTTATTCTATACTCTATGCCAAGTTTCTTTATCGGAGTGTTATTATTATACACCTTTGCGAATCCAGATATGTTAAGATGGTTCCCTGTTTCAGGTATTCAAGATGCCACACTCTTTGATCCTGAGTGGAGTAATTGGGAAAAACTTAAGCACAGAGCACCATTCTTTATCTTGCCATTAGTTACTTATGTATATAGCTCTTTCGCATTTTTAAGTAGAATTATGCGTGTTGGAGTTATTGATGTATTTGGACAAGATTACATCCGTACTGCACGTGCAAAAGGTTTAGGAGAAGGAAAAGTAGTGATGAAGCATGCTTTAAGAAACTCACTACTGCCAATAATTACGGTCTTTGCTAACATTTTTCCATTAGCTGTAGGTGGTTCTATCATTATCGAAACAATTTTCACAATTCCTGGATTGGGATTGGAAATTTTTAATTCTATACTAAATTCCGATTACCCAATGATTATTGCGGTATTCACTATTATTGGTTTCTTAACCATGATTGGATATCTAATATCCGATATACTATATGCTATTGTTGACCCAAGAATTTCATACAAATAAACTATGGAGCAGAATAATTTTTCATTTAAAAAGTACGCTTGGAATCAATTTAAGAAAAATAAGCCAGCACTATACTCTCTTTATATATTGATTACGCTGATACTGATTGCCGTTTTTGCTCCATTTATAGCAAACGACCAACCATTGTATGCCAAGTATAAGGGAGAAAGTGTTTACCCAGCATTCGCTACTTTAACAGATCCTAACGTTCGTAAATCGTTTACGGATGTTGAAACAGGAAAGATAGAGGAGTTACAGTATGATATTACAGATTGGAGACAACTAGATTTAGAAAGTGTTGTATGGGCTCCAATTCCTTACTCTCCTGACAAAGGAGATCGTTACAACAGAGAATATGTATCTCCTTTTGGTAAGCAGCGTATTAAAAACGCTAACAACGAAATTGTAGAAGCTCCAAGAAGATTGCGACATATTATGGGAACCGACAATATCGGTAGAGACCTTGCATCTGGATTGATACATGGAACAAGAATCTCTTTATTAGTAGGTATTGTTGCGATGGGTATTGCAAGTATTATAGGTGTGTTTTTAGGAGCAATGGCGGGTTTCTTTGGAGATAGAAACTTATATTTACCAAGAATCAAATATTACTTTACTATACTAGGTGTTTTTCTTGGTTTATTTTATGGTTTTGGAGTACGTAAATACACAATTTCTAATGCATTCGAAAACGGATCAAGTGGGTCTTGGGAACTTTTATTAAGCTTGTTACTAATTGTAGTAATTATTGTCGGATTAAGATTCATTAGTCGCTTCTTAATGTTCGGAAAACTAAAAGAAGAAGTGAATGTGCCTATTGACACTTTTGTGTCTAGAGGAATTGAAATACTAAACTCTATTCCAAGGTTGATTTTAATAATAACTATTTCTGCTATTTTTACTAGAAGTATTTGGTTAATTATGACTATTATCGGCTTGACCTCTTGGACAGGTATAGCTCGTTTTACAAGAGCGGAATTTTTACGCTTAAGAGAGTTAGAATTTGTGCAAGCCGCTAAGTCATTAGGATACTCTAATTTTAGAGCTATTGTTAAGCACGCTTTACCAAATGCATTAGCTCCAGTATTCGTTTCTATAGCCTTTGGTATTGCTTCAGCAATCTTGATTGAAAGTTCACTTTCATTCTTGGGTATTGGTGTGCCAGACGATATGGTAACTTGGGGTTCGTTATTAAACTTAGGTCGTCAGGAATTTGAAGCTTGGTGGCTGGTGATGTTCCCTGGATTTGCCATTTTTATCACGATTACTATATACAACCTTATTGGAGAAGGTTTAAGGGATGCATTAGACCCTAGATTAAAGAGTTAAAAGAATAAAACAAAAGAAAAGCCCTAAAATGCAGACTTTTCTTTTAATAAGCTACACGCACATGGTGTATGCTTTGTAATTTCTTCTTAAACAATTTCTTTATTTGAGTAATTGCCTTAAGTGTGATGTCTGCATTTACAAACTGTTCCTCATCTATTTGTTTATTGATGATATCTTCCACTAAATGATCTATTCTTTCTAGTGTTGGCTGTTGTAAGGAGCGAGCTGCAGCTTCTACAGCATCTGCCATCATCAATATAGCTGTTTCTCTAGAAAAGGGTTTAGGGCCAGGATAAGTAAACTTTTCTGCCACCTCAATTTCATCAGGGAAACTTGCTAAATACTGCTTGTAAAAATACTGCACCATGCTTGTTCCGTGATGTGTCCTAATAAAGTCTATCAATTCATCAGGTAAATTATTGGCCTTAGCAATAGCTATTCCATTTTTCACATGCTCAATAATGATTTCTGCACTCTCTTCAAATGAAAGCTCATCATGAGGATTAATTCCTGTGCTTTGATTTTCTATGAAAAACTGAGGGTTTTTCATTTTGCCAAGATCATGATATAATGCTCCTGCCCTTACCAAAAGAGCATTTCCGCCAATCTCTAATATCCCCTCTTCTGCTAAATTAGCTACTTGTATAGAATGCTGAAAAGTTCCAGGAGCTTTTTGTGCTAAATCTCTCAACAATGGGCTGTTCGTATCTGAAAGTTCTAAAAGTGATACATCTGAAACCAAAGAAAATATTTTTTCAAAAGCAAAAATCATTGGATAAGCAAAAAGAGTAAGCGCTCCATTGCCCGCAAATAAGAGGAAATTCATCCATTTAATATTGTCAACACTCCCTTCCTGTGTTAAAGCCATCGCAAAATAAGCAGCAAAATAAATAGCTATAATTTTAGCCGCAGAAGTAAATAACTGGGCACGCTTATACATTTGTAAAACAGATAAGATTGATATAATACCAGCCATAAGTTGTAAATACAAAAACTCAAATGAATTGGGTACTAAAAAACCAATAATAACAATGGCTATAAGGTGTGTAAACAAGGCTAATCGTGTATCAAAAAATGCCTTCAGTATTATGGGTAATAAACAAAATGGCATGAGATACAAAAGCTTGGTAGAAATAGCTAATGTTAAAGATCCCATAAGCACCATTAAAAGTATCATAGATAATAAGAAGGTAACCTTGNTGNTATCTGCTAAAACATCTGCTCTNAATTGTTNTAAAAAGAGNTAGAAAATTAACAACGCCACAAATACTAATAACAATTGCCCTAGNAAAAACCAATTTCCAGANCCGTCTTTCCANTTTTGNCCTTCGTAGTTTTNCTTNTACGAAGTCAATGCTAAATGTTTTTCGTCAGTNATTAACTCTCCTTGNGAAATAATGACTTGCCCTTGCTGTACCATCCCTCTTGCCGTAGATAGATTGTCTAGCTCTTGCTGTAACATTTTTTCTGTTGCAGACTGATCATAGAAAACATTTTGCTCTAAGGCATCCAACAACAAAGGAGTTAAAAAATCACTTTCTTGATCTGACAATTTACTAAGAGAATGAATGTGATTAGAAGCCGTTTGTATGGTGTACAAATCGCCTAGTTCTATTTTTTTTGCAATGTTATCTCGTTTCAGTAAAACTTCTTCATCTTCCGATTTAAGCTCTAATTCATCTGTTAGCTGAACAATGCCTTTTTCATAAACATTTTCTAGTACTTGTAATCCATAGTTAGCAAGTGTTGCTTTTCTAGAGCTGTTGCTGATTTTTATATCTTTAAAAAGATTGAAAAAGGTAAATTTATTATCCTTTTTCACTTGCTTATCAGTAGCCCATTTTTCTTCAAAATCATTAATAAACTCCTCCGCTTTCAACTCAAATAAAGTAGGGTCTATTACCAAGGTAGTTTTATGATTTTCTTTGATTTCAGTACGCTCCTTACTCAAATCTTCATCCGATTTTAAAATTGGAAAATCGTAAGGTGCCATTAAAGTTTCATGCTTCCAAGGAGTTCCTTTTTGAAACTCGTATTTGAACGATCCTGTTCTAGGGAAAAGCAAAACAATAAGCGCTGTTGTTAATAGAAACAATAAGGCTTTTTGTAAAAAAGAGTGTTGATTACGAATTTTAGAAAAAATCATTAGCTGAATTGTCTTCAACGAAAATACCAAAAAATAGAAATAATGAATAAGTAGCTTATTGAAAGTATTATCCTTCTTTTCAACAGTATTTATACTCCGCAATTACCTCAATTTTCCTAACTTCGCAGTCGCAAAAAAGAATTGTAAAATTTAATTCAAAACACAATGAAGGAAGTAGTTATCGTATCTGCTGTAAGAACACCATTGGGAAGTTTCGGAGGCGCATTATCTTCTTTATCTGCTACTCAGTTGGGTGCAGCAGCTATCAAAGGAGCTGTTGAAAAAGCCGGCATCAAAGCAGAAGAAGTGAACGAAGTATATATGGGAAATGTATTACAAGCCAACTTAGGACAAGCGCCAGCTCGTCAAGCAGCTATGTTTGCTGGCTTATCTCAAGATGTTCCTTGTACTACTATCAATAAAGTTTGTTCTTCAGGTATGAAGTCTATCATGTTAGCAGCGCAAAGTGTTATGTGTGGGGATAATGAAGTTGTGATTGCTGGAGGTATGGAAAATATGTCTGCTGTTCCTCACTACTTAGGAAATGGTAGAAACGGACAGAAGTTAGGCGATATGAAGCTAATTGATGGAT
This sequence comes from Flavobacteriales bacterium, assembly GCA_002715345.1. Classification (GTDB taxonomy): domain Bacteria; phylum Bacteroidota; class Bacteroidia; order Flavobacteriales; family UBA7312; genus UBA7312. The sequence goes on from PAYR01000026.1 coordinate 7,690, forward strand.
TAGTAAAAGATGGCTTAACAGATGTTTATAACAAAGTACACATGGGTAATTGTGCAGAGGTTTGTGCAACTGAAATGAACTTTAGCCGTGAGCAACAAGATGCTTTTGCTATCGAATCCTACAACAGAAGCGAAGCTGCTTGGGAAGCAGGGAAATTTGCTGATGAAGTAGTTCCTGTAGAAGTTCCTCAAAGAAGAGGTGATGTTTTAGTAGTTGCTGAAGATGAAGAGTACAAGAATGTAAAAATGGAAAAAATTCCTACTTTACGACCTGTATTCCAAAAGGACGGAACAGTTACTGCAGCAAACGCTTCTACCCTAAATGATGGTGCTGCTGCCTTGGTTTTAATGAGTGTTGAAAAAGCTGCTGAGCTAGGATTAACTCCTTTAGCAAAAGTAAAGAGCTATGCAGATGCTGCTCACGAGCCAAAATGGTTTACTACCGCTCCTGCTAAAGCTGTTCCTGTAGCTTTAGATAAAGCCGGTATCACAACTGCTGATGTAGATTTCTTCGAATTAAACGAAGCATTCTCTGTAGTTGGATTAGCAAACATCGAAAAATTAGGCTTAGATGCTAGCAAAGTAAATATAAATGGTGGAGCTGTTTCTTTAGGCCATCCACTAGGTTGTTCTGGAGCTCGTATCATTGTAACATTGATCAATGTATTGAAACAAAATAATGGTAAAATTGGTGCTGCTGGAATCTGTAACGGAGGCGGTGGTGCTTCTGCAATGGTCATCGAACTTATCTAACATCTATTGTTAATATATATTAAAGCCCATCTTTTCGTTGGGCTTTTTCTTTGTTAAATTTGCAGTGATGCGATACGGAATAGCAGAATTAGCCATTACACCTATGCGTGCCGAAGCAGCCGATGCTTCCGAAATGATTAACCAAGTTTTGTTTGGTGAGCATTTCAAGGTACTAGAAGTGCGTAAAAAGTGGAGTAAAATCCGATTATCGCATGATAAATATGAAGGTTGGATTTGCAACAAGCAATGGCAAGAAATTGACAAAAAAAACTACACCGAACTAGATCAGCAAACACCCACCCTTACCACCGATATACTAGATGTAGTAAAAGGTGAACAATTGCAACCTATTGTAATTGGAAGCACACTTCCTTATTTTCAAGATGGTTCTTTAAAAATTGGAAAAAACACTTTTCAATTAGAAGGACACACTACAAAAGGGTTTGCCAAAAAATCTGCATTAGTGAATAACGCTATGATGTACCTTAACGCCCCCTATCTTTGGGGAGGACGCGGTCCTTTAGGAATTGATTGCTCTGGTTTCACACAAATGGTTTATCGCCTACAAGGATTAGACCTTCCTAGAGATGCTTACCAACAAGCAGAAATGGGAACAACGCTGAGCTTTATTGAAGAAAGCGAAGCAGGCGATTTAGCCTTTTTCGATAATGCAGAAGGGAAAATTATCCATGTAGGTATTATCCTTGCGGATAACTATATTATACACGCCTCTGGAAAAGTACGTATTGACCGATTAGACCAACAAGGAATCTTCAATGCTGAAGAACGCACACATACCCACAAATTAAGGTTGATTAAGAGTATTATTTAACCCTCTTTTCTAAAAACTGAATAAGTTTTTTAACTGCCTGCCCCCTGTGACTAATGGCACCTTTTTCTTCAATGCTCATTTGTGCAAAGCTTTTTTCGTGTCCATCCGCTAAAAATATTGGATCGTAGCCAAAGCCTTTTTCACCCCATTTTTCTAGTATAATTTGCCCTTCTATCTCACCCGCAAACTGAAACTCTTTTCCATCAATCACTAATGAAATAATGGTTCTGAATGAAGCATCTCTATTCATCTCTCCTTTCATCTCTCCCAAAATCTTTTGGATGTTGTCTTCTGCCTTGCATTCCGGCCCTGCATAACGAGCAGAATACACGCCTGGCCTTCCATCTAAAACATCTATTTCAAGTCCTGTGTCATCTGCAAAACAATTGTGTCCGTAATTATCAAACACATAAAAAGCCTTTTGTGCTGCATTGTCTTCCAAAGTATCAGAGGTTTCTGGTAACTCCTCTAAGCAATTGATATCTTTCAAGCTTAAAATCTCAATTACTTTAGGCATTAATTGTCTAATCTCTGCTAGTTTGTTCGGATTATTGGTAGCAAATACAATCTTCATTATTCGTGATGATAAGGTTCGTTTTTTAAAATAGTAATTGCTCGGTATAATTGCTCCACAAAAAAAGGACGAATCATTTGGTGCGAAAAAGTCATTTTAGAAAGCGCTAATTTCCTTTGTTCTTTAGCATATAATTCAGGACTAAATCCATACGGTCCACCAATAATAAAGACCAATCTTTTCACACCGCTATTCATTTGCTGTTGCAAATGTTTAGCAAATTCTACGGAGCGATATTCTTTCCCTTTTTCATCGAGCAAAAAAACTTTATCTGTAGGATTAAGCTTTTTCAAAATCAACGCTCCCTCCTTTTCTTTTTGTTGCATTTCTGATAGATTTTTAGTGTTTTTTAAGTCTGGGATTACTTCAAATTCAAAAGATAAATAATATTTCAAGCGCTTGCTGTATTTTAACAAGGCTTCTTGCACCCATTGCTCATCTGTTTTACCAATTGCTAAAACTAAAATTTTCACCGATAAAAGTTTTGTATTTTGCAACAATATTACTCATTTTGTTGGATAGAAAACATCGATAATGCAAGAAGAATTAAACGAATTTATTGAGCGTGCTTTGAAAGAAGATGTTGGAGATGGTGATCATACTTCATTAGCTTGCATTCCTGATGATGCTATGGGAAAGGCACATCTTTTGGTAAAGGAAAATGGAATTTTAGCCGGTATGGATTTGGCTCAACTCATCTTTCATAAAGTAGATAAGCACATTGTTATGAAACCTCTTTTGAAAGATGGAGACACAATTGCTATAGGAGATATTGCCTTTACTGTTGAAGGTCCTTCTAGTTCTTTACTAATCGCTGAAAGACTCGTACTGAACTGCATGCAACGCATGAGTGGAATAGCCTCTAAAACGTATGAGATAAACAAGCTTATTGAAGGTACAAAAACACAAGTTTTAGATACACGAAAAACAACTCCTGGCATTCGATTACTAGAGAAATGGGCAGTTAAAATTGGTGGCGGAACAAACCATCGTTTTGGGCTTTACGATATGATGATAATTAAAGATAATCACATTGATTTTGCTGGCGGTATTAAACAAGCAATTGAGAAAGCTGTTAGCCACCAAGAAAGCAAAGGGCTTTCACTAAAGATTGAAGTGGAAGCGAGAGACTTAAAAGAAGTAGAAGAGATTTTAGCTGTTGGTCATATTCATCGAATTATGCTAGATAACTTCAGCTATGAAGATACACGCACAGCTGTTGAAATGATTAATGGGAAATATGAAACAGAAGCTTCTGGAGGAATTACAGAACAAACCATCAGAGCGTATGCCGAATGTGGTGTAGATTTTATTTCTGTTGGTGCACTTACCCACTCTGTTTCAAGTTTAGATTTAAGTTTAAAAGCAATCTAGTGAGTTACGCATTACTCCTCCAAACTTGCAGAAGCAGATGAACAATGCCATAAGCTAAACGAGGCTTTTTATGAAGTTCTGATTAAACAAGAAGAATATTTAGGACACGAGAGTTATTGCAATGAAAAAGGTGTAGGTTGTACTATTTCCCAATTGGAAGGATTTAGAATCTTTAAAACAAAGGAAAACGGTTCAATTTCTCCAATTGTCCAATTTTTCAAGCCATAATAACAGAGCAATTAATAAAGCGATTGCTACAACTCCCATCATGATTTTTGTAATTAACATTAAAATGCAACTGTTTTATCACAATCTCTTACAAGCTCGTATAAATCTTTCATATTAGAGAGTAGACACAATTCTGTACGGTCTTGTTTACGTAAGTTTAAACAAGTGCCACATGCTAATATTTCACCTCCTGTATCAAGTATTTTTTGGGCTAATTCTATAATGTTAAACTTTTCCGAATTCAACGATTCATACTCTACCCCACTTGCTAATAGGAAGACTTTAACTTGATTTCCTTCTTTTAAAGAAAAATTAGCCAAACGAAATGCATTATGCACTACCTCTGCATCCGTACTGTATATAATAATCCCTAGTTTCATAAGCTATGATTATTCTTCTTTTAATGGTAATTGTCTTTCGTATTTACAACAATAGTGTAGGTTTTTATAAACTTCATCATCTGCTCTATAACCTTCATTATCATAACCTGTCTCAGCAATAATTTTTTGAATTTTTGATAATGTAGTTAGCTCTGCATCAAATTTAACACTCATCTGTAGCGTTGCTACATTCCAATGTGCTTTTTTCACGCCTTCAATAGATTTTGCAACTTTTATAATTTTTGTCTGACACATTTCGCAATTGCCCCAAACCTTAAACTTTGCTTTATGATATTCTTGTGCCATCACACCAAAACCCAAAAGTATCAGCATTACCAATAATAATATACTTTTCATTTTTTTACTTTTTAAATTTATATCTAAATCCTAAATAGAAAAAACGCCCCATTGTTGGTGCCCAAATTAAAGAAGCGTCAAAATTTTCTGATTCTGGACTATCTAAAATTGGAGACTCCTGCCTGTAATCTAATAGATTTTCTCCTCCTAGATAAAGTTCAAAATCACTTAATATATGTGTAATCTGCGTATTTAACTTTTGAAAAGGTTGACTCCAATACTCTCCACCTTCATTTGTTAACTGTGAATTATCTACTAAAAGATTGTGATAAGGGATTCGACTACTACCAATATTCTGTAATGTCAAATCAAATTTCCAATCTTTAAATGGTGTTTGGTAGGCAAAATTAAGCAACCATCTAGCTTTAGGTACAAAAGGAACGAATTTTTCCTCACCATCAAAAGTAGCTACAACCTCTTGCATTTTGTAACTACCTTTAAAATCAAGCCCTTCTGCTAAATTGTAGCTAATGTCCATTTGTAAAACCTTAGAGCTGGAATTTCCCTCAAGGTTATTGAAACTAAGTCTTCCTTGAGTTTCTCTATTGACTATTACTTGATTTTCAAATAATGTATAATAAGCATCTAAGTTTATACTCCCCTCTTTTGCAAAAAGATAAAATGTCTTCGAAATATTCCCTCCAAAATTATTAGCTTCTTCAGGTATTAAATTTGAAGCAATCGAAATATCTCTATTTGCTGCCAAAGCACCAATGTTTTCAACTAATGGCTGAGATGTTCTAAAACCTCTTCCACCAGAAATTCTGACAACCATGTCTGATCTAGGATTCCATTTAAAGTTTAAACGCGGAGTAAAAAAAGCACCATAAAAATCATGATAATCTGTGCGTAAACCAGCAACAACAGTGTATTTCTGATTACCTAAGTAGCTATATTCAAAATATGCACCTCCAATAATATCAATGAATGTAGAATCTAATATAATGCCTTGTTTGTCATATTTATCTGCATAAAATGAAAAACCTGTTTTATAAACATGATCTCTACTATTAATGAAAGATTGATAAATATAATTTATGTAGGCACTATTTTGCATGGCATCATAGTTCTTTTGATTAAATACGCTATTAAAATCATGCCATCTAAAATTAGTTTGTAAAGCCATACTTTTTCCAGAAGCAGATAATCTTAGCCAACCTGTACTACTAAAAAACTCAACGATATTATTTTTTAATTTTACTTCAAAATCATCAGAATTAAAGCTACCAGCTAATTTATCTTCCATAGTAGCTTTTACACCAAATGACACAAAAAAATCATCATTACCTACATAATTCCATCTATTTAAAGCACTTAATAAATATCCATTTGGCTGATCTCTAAATCCATCACCGTTTTTATCATGTGTAACCGATGATGTAGATGCATATAGAAGAGTAGCAGAAATCCAGTCTCCTTTTTTTTCAGAAAAGATGATGTTTTTTTCAAGCTTTCCTTCTGAAGACACAAAACCGTTTAAGAATAAAGGTAATGCTGTTTGTGGTTTATATAATTCTAAATCAATTTGTCCTGTAATACTAGAAAAACCATTTACAACTGAACCAACACCTTTTGATAATTGTATTTTATTAATCCAACTTCCTGGTGTAAATGTCAAACCATAAGCAGAACTAAGTCCTGTAATCAAAGGAAGATTTTCTTGTGTAATTTGTGTGTAAACACCATCTAATCCCAACATTTGAATTTTACGTGCGCCAGTAATAGCATCTGTAAAATTAACATCAACAGTAGCATTTGTTTCAAAACTCTCTGCTAGATTACAACATGCTGCTTTTTCTAATTCACACGAAGATATATTTTCAACTTGAATAGGATTTATTAAAGAAATGGATGTAGAATTGATTTTTGAATTCACATCAACACCGTCCAATTGAACGGATACATTTAGAACAATTTGATATTGTTTTAACTCTTCAACTTTCACAACTTTACTTTCATAGCCAACATATGAAACAACTAATTTTCTAGGATATGAATCAGGGGCATCAATTTGAAATAAACCTTCTGCATCAGAAATAACTCCAATTGTAGTCCCTTCCCATATTAAGTTAGCACCAAACAATGGATTGTTGTTTTGATCAACTACTTGACCTTTTATATAATCTTGTGGTGTTTGCGCCACACAGGAAAGTGCTGACGCTAGCCCCCACAGCAATAAAGTTATTATTCGTTTCATTTATAATTATCTAAGATTAAAACTGATTTAAAAACAGAGAATCTTAATATCATAAATGATATACTTGTAAAATGGATAATTGCTGAGCCAGCGATTTGTACGGTGGTAAATCATATGCTCTAGCTAATTTTTGAATTTGCTTTACTCCAGCAACTAATGGATAAAAAGTCTGAGTGAATGCCAATAAAAAGTCTGGAGATTCTTGCTCCTTTTCTACTGGCACATCAAAGTCGAACTGAATTTCTAATATTTTTTGGTAACAGCAGTTGTCCGTGATTTCAACCGAACAACAAGTTATTTGCTCTACAGCACAACAAGTCTTTGGGTTTTCTGTTTTTGGACAGATAATAGTATTATAAGAAACACCTACGCTCATTAACAAAACAAGTATTGCTAATGTGCTATTCAGTAGATATTTAAATAGTTTTTTCAATGCTACAAAATTATAAAAAAATGCCCATTTAATAGAACATTTTTTTATCTCTTACTTACTCAAAGGAAAGAATTGTTTTTTTAATGATGTTTACACATTGCATCAATTGCTCTTCATTTATTACAAGTGGAGGGGCAAAACGAATAATATCTCCATGTGTTGGTTTTGCTAAAAGACCATTATCACGCATCTTCATACACACATCCCAAGCCTCTTTTCCATTTTTGGGTTTAATTACAATAGCATTCAAAAGACCTTTTCCTCTTACTAGAGAAATCATTTCAGAGTCAATTAATTTTAATTCTTTTCTAAATATTTTTCCAAGTCTATCTGCATTTTCAGAAAGTTTTTCGTCAATTATTACATCTAATGCAGATTTTGCAACTTTACAAGCAAGAGGATTTCCTCCAAAAGTAGAACCATGTTCTCCTGGTTTTATACACATCATAATATGATCATCGGCTAGAACAGCAGACACCGGAAAAACACCGCCAGAAAGTGCTTTGCCAAGTATTAAAATATCTGGTTTTACATTTTCATGATCACAAGCTAACATTTTGCCAGTTCTTCCTATACCTGTTTGAACTTCATCAGCAATAAATAAAACATTGTATTTTTTACATAGTTCTGAAACACCTTTAAGGTAACCATCATTCGGAACAATCACACCAGCTTCACCCTGAATTGGCTCAACCATGAATGCACAAACATTTGGATCTTTTAATTCATTTTCTAGTGCCTCTAAATCATTATATGGTATTAAATCATAGCCTGGCATATAAGGCCCAAAACCAGTATATGAAATTGGATCATCAGAACTAGAAATTGCGGCTAAGGTACGTCCCCAAAAATTTCCTTTTGCAAAAATTATTCTAGCTTTATTTTCCTGAATATTTTTTTTCAAATATCCCCATTTACGCGCTAACTTATTCGCTGTTTCTCCACCCTCAACACCAGTGTTCATTGGCAGAACTTTATCATATCCAAATAAAGTTGTTATATATCTTTCGTATTCGCCTAAAGAATCATTATAAAATGCTCTAGAGGTTAAAGTAAGTTTTTCAGCTTGTGAACTTAGGGCTTTGATAATTTTTGGATGACAGTGACCTTGATTTACCGCTGAATATGCAGATAGAAAATCGTAATACTTTTTCCCTTCAACATCCCATACAAAAACACCATCTCCTTTAGCTAAAACTACTGGCAGTGGGTGATAATTATGGGCTCCATACCTTTCCTCTAAGGCTATTAATTCTTCAGATGTACGCATAGCTTTTTTTTGTAGAGCAAAGATAGAAAAGTTGACAAATATTATCATAAACAAATTACTATTGATAAACTATCTTTGCTGAATGGTACGAAAGCGTAAAAAAATTCTTTTGGAAAACGTCACCGTAGCTGATGCGGGTGCAAAAGGAAAAGCAGTTACTCGATTAAATAACGGATTGGTAGTCTTTATTGAGGGAGCTGTTCCGGGAGATGTTTGTGATGTATTAGTTCATAAAAAAAGAAAGTCTTTCATGGAAGGAAGACCTGTTAAATTTCATAGATACAGCGATTTAAGAAGAGAACCTGTTTGTGAACACTTCGGGTTGTGTGGTGGATGTAAATGGCAGTTTATGGATTATAAGCACCAGTTACACTTTAAGCAAAAAGAAGTTGAAGATTCTTTAACTAGATTGGGTGGAATAGAAATTCCTCATATCTCACCTATTTTAGGCTGTAAAGATGAGTTCAGGTACAGAAATAAAATGGACTACGCATTTACAAATAGAAGGTGGATTACTACAGAAGAAAGAGGAACAGGGGAAGAGATTTTGGAAAGAAATGGTGTAGGATTTCGTGTTGCGGGATTTTGGGATAAAGTAATCGATTTAAACGAGTGTCACTTGCAAGCAGAACCCTCTAATGCAATTAGAAAAGCTGCTAGAGATTATGCATTGGAATATAATTTTGAGTTTTTTGATATTGCTAAAAAAGAAGGGTTCTTACGCAACCTAATCATTCGTATGAGTAGTACAGGGGAAATCATGGCGCTTTTCCAATTTTTCCATGAAGATGAGGAGCAAAGAGAGGGTTTGTTAAACCACATTGCTGATAAGTTTCCACAAATCACTTCGCTATTGTACTGCATCAATCCAAAAGGAAACGAAACTATTTTTGATTTGGATATCATTACCTACAAAGGAAATGATTGCATTTATGAAGAAATGGGAGGTTTGAAATTTAAAATTAGTCCTAAATCTTTTTATCAAACAAATTCGGCACAAGCTTATGAGCTGTATAAAATAACTAGAGATTTTGCTGATATCTCAGAAGATGATATAGTATATGACCTATACACCGGTACAGGAACTATTGCCCAATTTGTATCTAGAAAAGCAAAAAAAGTTGTTGGTGTAGAGTCTGTTCCTGAAGCTATTGAAGCAGCTAAAGAAAATGCAAAAAACAACAACATTGATAATTGCGATTTTTATGTTGGTGACATGAAGCAAGTTTTTACAAAACAATTTATAAGTGAAAACGGACATCCTGATGTTATTATCACAGATCCACCTAGAGATGGAATGCACAAAAAGGTAGTTGGGCAAATTTTGGATGTTGCTCCAAAAAAAGTAGTTTATGTAAGTTGTAACCCAGCTACACAAGCAAGAGATTTAGCACTAATGAACGAACATTATAAGGTTACAAAAGTGCAGCCGGTAGATATGTTTCCTCAGACATTTCATGTAGAAAATGTGGTTCTTTTAGAAAAACGCTGATGAAGCTGTCTAAAGATTTTTGGAATAATCGTTATAAAAACAAAAATACGGGTTGGGATATTGGCTACGTTTCTACCCCAATAAAGAATTATATCGACCAACTTGAAAACAAAGAGATTCGCATCCTCATTCCTGGATGTGGAAATGCTTATGAAGCTGAATATTTACATCTGAAAGGTTTTAGTAATGTTTTCTTATTAGATATTGCTCCTGTGGCATTACAACAGTTTTCAGAAAGGGTTCCTAACTTTCCAAAAAAACACTTAATACAAGAAAATTTTTTCGAACATCAAGGAAGTTATAATCTCATTTTAGAGCAAACTTTCTTTTGTGCAATCAATTCAAAACTCAGAGATAATTATGTGCATAAAATGCACAAATTACTTATCTCAAAAGGAAAATTAGTTGGCCTTCTTTTTGCCGAAGAATTTGAAAACGACCACCCTCCTTTTGGCGGCACAAAAGAAGAATATAAAAAACGATTTTCTACCTTATTTGAGATTCAAAAAATGGAGCTAGCAAACAACTCCATTAAACCAAGAAAAGGAAGAGAGCTGTTTATTATTATGACAAAAAAATCACTCTGATAAATAATTCTAACTTTGTAATATAAGTTAGTACTATGAGGCAGTATTTGTCTTCTTTTTTACCTGTATCTATTTTCTTCTTATTCATCTCTATCTTATTATGGTGGTTTAGAGCGCCAAATGTAGATGAACCGTGGATGGGGGGTATTGCTATAGCTCTTGAACGATATGGTGCATTTTACGACTTAGGTCATATGAGAGCCGGGCAATGGAGGTTATTTTTCTTTGGAGAAAGCTATTACCTATGTCTATTTCTTTGGATGAAAATTTTTGGTGATAGTTTAATCTTTGCTAGACTAATGAGTGTAGTACTAGGATTAGGATCGCTTTTTTTTATTTTTAAAATACTAAAAGATAAAATTAGATCGACAACACTGCAACTTACCCTCTTCTTAATAGCAGGAAATTATTTTTTCTTATTAGCTAATACTCAAATTCGATCAGAAACCTGGTGTGTTTTTACAGTCTTTCTTTCTATATATCAGTTTAATAAATGGTTTGAAAACTCAAAAAGCATACATTTATTTTTAGCTCATTTATCACTAATATTATCCACTCTAGGTCATTTTCAAGCCGCATTCGTTGGTCTCTTAGCTTGGATACTTACCATAACTATTTTTTTAAGAAAAAAAGAAAGCAATTTTGTGGCTTTTTTTTCACCTTATTTCATTACTGCTATACTTTACTTATCTTATTTATTTTTAAATTTTGAACAATTCCAAAACTGGTTTGCATTTTATTTTGGAAGTGAAGGCGATATGGCTGGTCATTCTGGTGGAATGGTAACTAGTGCAATCACAAGATTAAAAAGTGGTAAAACATTGGAGTTTTTAATAATTGTAGGTCTTGTAACATCTATTGGTGTTGGTTCGTTAGTTGCACTCATTCAACATATTAAAAACAACCTATTTTCAAGTATAACCTTTCTCGCAACAGGTGCTTTTTTGTCATGGTTGTTGACCACAACTCATGTTAACGATTATCACGCTGTATGGCTAATCTTTCCAATCTTGTCTATACTACTTATTAATCCTAAAAACATAGTTTTAAAGATTATAAAATTTGGCAACATCTTGTTGTTTATTTTGTTTTGTGTTTGGGGAATTTATTGGGGGTTTGATGTTGTTAAAAATAACCCAAGAGCTGACTTTCTTAATGATGTAAAGTTCATTAAAACAATGCAAGAAAATGGAAAAGAAACAATTCATTGCCCAAGGGAATTGATGTGGCACTTTGATTTTGATGAAGCATTCTTTTTACCAAAAAACTACATAAATAAACAAGCTGACATGATTATTAGGGACAAGTTTACTAATGTACAAAACATCGAAAACTACACTCGACATGATGGCAAGCGTTTTATTATCTTTGTAAGAGATTAATTATGGATTTACTACTTGTTGTTCCTTGCTATTTTGAAGAAGAAATTCTTCCACATTCTATTCAAGAGTTTGAGTCATACTTTTTGAAATTAAAATCAAGAGGTTTGATTTCTGAAAACAGCCAAATATGTCTTGTTGATGATGGTAGTAAAGATAAAACATGGGAAATCATTGAAAAAGCAAGCGCTAACTCCTTGTTTTGCGGTTTAAAATTATCCAGAAATTGTGGTCACCAAAATGCAGTTTTAGCAGGCTTACTTTCAAATGTAAATCAATATGACTGCTTCATCACTATTGATGCAGATTTACAAGATGACTTAAATGCTATTGAAAATATGTTATTAAAACGTAAAGAAGGCTTTGAGGTAGTTTATGGAGTAAGAAATAATAGAGAAACAGACAGTTTTTTTAAAAGACATTCAGCACAATTATTTTATAAATTATTAAACTCTTTTGGTGTAGATGCAGTATATAATCATGCAGACTATAGGTTGATGGATAACAAAATTATTCAAGCACTTGAAGGATATAAGGAAACTAATCTCTTTATACGAGGAATTATTCCAACAATTGGATATAAATCAACTATAGTAGAGTACAAAAGAGCTGAACGATTGGCCGGAGAAACAAAATATACTCTAAAAAAGATGCTTTCATTTGCTTGGGATGGAATAACTTCATTTAGTCACTACCCTCTTAAATTAATCATGAACCTAGGCATTGTATTATTTATACTTTCATTAAGCATAGGAGGTTGGAGTTTTTATCAATATCTAAATGGAAATATCGTTCCTGGATGGACTTCTACTTTTTTAACTATTATGGGTTTTGGGGGAATTCAGATGATTTCGATTGGAGTGTTAGGAGAATATATTGGTAAAATATATTTAGAAGTGAAAAATAGACCTAGGTTTATAGTAGAAAAAACTATTAACAACTTAAATGCAAGTAATGAATAAAACATTAGTTCTCACAAAAGATCAAATGAAACAAAAGCTACAACGAATGGCTTGGGAAATTTACGAGCAAAATCATTCCGAAGATAGTATAATTGTTGCAGGAATTGCTAAGCGTGGCTTTGTTTTAGCTGAAGAAATTGCTAAAACATTAGCTAATATTTCTTTGATAAAAGTAAAGCTGGTCTCTGTCAATCTAGATAAAGATAATCCATTAGATACTCCTATTCAAGTAGACAAAGTAGATTTTACAAACCAAACAGTTGTATTAGTAGATGATGTTTTAAAGTCTGGAAAAACACTGATGTATGGTGCACAATACTTTATGCAAAAACCATTAAAAAAGTTGACTACAGCAGTTTTAATTGATAGAAATTACAAGCACTACCCAATCAAAGTAGATGTAGTTGGATTATCTCTTTCAACTACAATGCAGGAGCATGTTTCTGTAGAGCTTGGAAAGAAGAAAGCGGTTTACCTGCAATAGTATTTTACATGAATTATGATTGTAAGTACTCTTACCTCTAGGTAGATGGTTACAATGTACTTTTTTAACACATAAAAGATAGAGCTTCTTTTATTGTTGTATCACAAGAAACCCTTCAATTTCAACAAGAATTACGAAAAGAAAAAATGGAAATTCCCAATGTATAGTAGGTCCGAAAATACATTTGTAGAAGATTTAGAGTTTACAAAAACAGAAGAAGAAAACAGACCGCTTCCAGGCATTACTAAATTCTTAAAAAAAGAGGGTGAAATTTATTTACATCACAGAACTTACTTTGGATCAGGAGATAATTTCTGAATCCAATGAGATATCATAAATATTTTACCAACATGATTAAACAATTGGGTTCATGAATACTACTACTATATCTTTAACATTTCTGTATGCGGAATATCGTCTTCTAGATACTCCTCTCCTACTATTTTGAAACCAAAATATTGATAAAAAGGAACTAAATAAGACTGAGCCGAAATCCGATTCGCTACTTTTCCGTATAGTAGATTTGATTGTCTTATCCCTTCTTCCATCAATAGCTTACCCACACCTTTTCCTCTTACTTTATCGGATGTAACTATGCGTCCGAAAGACATTTCCTGATAACTTACTCCTGGCGCTACCAAACGTAAGTGAGCCACTAAATCTCCATCAGCATCGTAACCTAATAAATGATGAGATTTTTGATCTTTTCCATCTGCATCAATATAAGGGCAATCTTGCTCAACAATAAATACTTCTTGACGCAAAACCATCATGGCGTACAGGTCATCTATGTTTAGTTCTGAAAACGCTTTAAAATCCCATTTAATTTGCATGGAACGAAAATAAGAAAAACTCGTCATCTAATATCTAGTGACGGGTTTTGGTAGTAAATTTTTAGTGTATTAACCAATCTTAGCAATCATGAAAAACCAACATCATACATAACAATCAATTTTTAAAATGTTTCATTACAGCTTATAACTAACTCCTAACACAAATCTTCTTCCTTGCATAGGGCCAAAAGCATAAGCCGTATCAAAGTTATCTCCAAATGGGTTTTCAGGATCGATAAGTGGTGAATCTTGTGTGTAATCAAAGATGTTTTTAATACCAAAGTAGCTAGATAATTGACTGTTAAACCTCTTATTTAATTGAAGGTGTTGTAAAGTAAACCAAGGTGAAGTTTCTGCTCTATTAAAAGGTTCATCATAGGTTGGTAAATTCATTGGCCCGGATACTTTTCCAGTCCAATCGATGGATGCATCCTGCTTCTCTAATTGATAACTCAACGAGAAAACTCCAGAAAAATAAGGAGCAAACAACTCCTCTTCTTCTACTCCATTTTCATCAATAGAATATACATCCAAAAATGTTCCTCCTGCAGTAATGCTTAACGGAATTTCAAAGTTTTGCTGAACATTGAAAGCAACTCCTCTTGAAATAGAAACACCATCTAAATTCGCGTAAATAATTTGGTTTTCATTAGTCTCATAATCTGGTAAAATCTTATTTGTAAAATGGGTGTAAAAGGCGTCAAAATCGATTGCTCCTGAAATACCACCCAATATAAATACATGATTTACATTTAAGTTTAAGTTGTACGATTCTTCTGGCTTTAACTCTTCTACTATATATACATCTCTAGCTCCTGTCAAAGCTGCATGATCTTCCGTAAATAAATTAACCGTTCTGAATCCTGTTCCTACATTTAAACGAACCATTGTATATGTTTCTGGACGCCACTTTACATTTAACCTTGGAGAATAAATCATTCCATGATCTTTGTGATGATCGGCACGCAATCCTACCAAAAAGCTCATGTTATGACGAAGATTCATTTCATACTGAACAAATAAACCTTGAATAAACTTTTGCTCATTTACATTAGCTAATGTGCTATCAATATACGTTTGGTATCGATGTGTATACCCCATCAAGAAATCGTGATTTAAATCAATCTTTTTATCCCATAAAAAATTAGCGAAATAAACCTCCTGCCAAGCTTCATATTTAGTATCTCCATAATAACTATCCTGATGGTGATAATTGTAGGAAGCATCTAATCGTATGTTTTCTTTTAATGGAAACTGATATGTTCCTATTAATTCAACTCGATCTGTATAAATAGATTCTCCGTAAACAGAATCACTGCCTCTAAATGCCTCTGTCCATTCTTCTACTCCACCATATCGATCTTCGTTATAGTATTTAGCCGAAATTTCTAAAGCCTTACTACTCTTTCTTTTTACCGACCAACGATTAAATAGTGACAGTCTATCTGAAAGCGGAACATCTGCAAAGCTATCACCTCCATTATAATCTCCAACTTCATCAATGAAATTAGTCATGCTATACAGGTTACCACTAAATAACATATCAACATTTTTCATTTTCGGGGCATAAGCGAAATCTAAATTCTTTTCCTGATCTGAATTGAAAAAGGCATCTAGTTCTATTAAGAAAACATCAGCTGGTTTTTTGGTAATAATATTGATAACTCCCGCTACCGCTTCCGTTCCATATAAGGTAGATGATGGTCCTTTAAATACCTCTATTTGTTTTATCAATGAAGTAGAAATTCCATTCAATCCATAAACGGTTGATAGCGAACTCATGATTGGCATTCCATCAATTAAAAGCAATGTATAAGGGCCCTCCATACCATTGATGTGAATATCATTCGTTCCACAAACACCACAATTAACTTGTTTTTGAACACCATTCACATTTTCAATAACCTCCATTAAATTGGCGGTTGCTACTTTTTTCAAAAACTTCTGTGTAATAACTTCTACTTTAACAGGAGAAGCTTGAATAAAACTCTCCTTCATAGTGCCTGTTACTACTACTTGATCCAGCTTATAAGAAGATTCTCTTAAAACAGGGTTAAATATGTTATCAAACTGATTTACAGTTAGTGATTCTTTGTGTTTATTATAACCAATAGCAGACACTACTAATTCTTGTTTTCCAGTAGGAACATCTGTTAAGATGAAAAAACCATCAGCGTTTGCTGCAGCCCCTAATCCTGTACCCTTAACAGAAATATTTGCAAACGGAACCCCTTCAAAACCATTTGTAATTTTACCTTTTATCGTTTGAGAATAAGCGATTTGTACAAAAAAAAATTCAATTAATAATAAAATGTATTTCTTCATTATTGCTTTTATCATTTCTACAAAATTATACTATTTTTAGACTTATCTAAATTTATTTTTTTTAATTTTTAATTTATTATTTTTGTAACATGAATACACTCGCTGAGGAGAATTATTTAAAAGCTATTTTTAAGCTATCTGGTAAGCAAAAAGCATCTGTTTCTACAAATGCTATTGCTGTGGAATTAGAGACAAAAGCTTCCTCTGTTACGGATATGATTAAGAAATTAACTGAAAAGGGATTTGTTAATTATCAAAAATACAATGGGACATCGCTCACTAAAAAAGGGCATGAAATAGCCGTTCATATTGTCAGAAAACACAGACTTTGGGAAGTTTTTCTAGTAAAAAAGCTAAATTTTCAATGGGATGAAGTCCATGATGTAGCCGAACAACTAGAGCATATCAAATCGTCCAAGCTAGTTGAACACTTAGATACTTTTTTAGGTTTTCCTCAATATGATCCACACGGAGACCCAATACCAAATAAAAATGGAGAGTTTCCAAAATCATTTTCTGCTCCACTTATAGATTTAACAATAGGAAACAAAGGAAAAGTTGTAGGTGTTTCTCAGGACAATCCTTCTTTTTTGAAGTATTTAGATAAGTTAGAAATTCAGCTAGGAAGTAAAATTCAAGTCATAGAAAAAGTAGATTTCGATCAATCTATAGAAGTCAAAATTAACGGAAAAGCTACGCATATCAGTTCAGAAGTGGCTAAAAATATCTTAATTAAACAATAATGTTAGACAACTTTTACAATTGGTTTTTAGTACAATCTCCAATCATACAGGCGTTTTCAGGAGGTTTATTTACATGGATACTAACAGCCTTAGGCGCGGGATTGGTTTTTATTTTTAAATCTTCAAGTAGAAAATTTTTAGACTGCTCTTTAGGGTTTGCTGGAGGGGTTATGATTGCTGCTAGTTTTTGGTCACTCCTCTCTCCTGCTATCGCTTATGTAGAGATGCAAAATGAAATGGGACTATCCTCCCTCCCAAACTGGTTTCCTCCAGCAATTGGCTTTTTCTTAGGTGCATTGTTTCTGTATGGATTGGATAAAGTAATCCCTCACTTGCATCTTTTTGCTAAAAGAGAGGAGGCAGAAGGGGTACCGACAAAATGGAGAAAAACCGTTTTACTAGTACTAGCTATTGCGTTACACAACATACCTGAAGGCTTGGCAGTAGGTATTGCGTTTGGAGCTTTGGCTTCCCCTGAATTACTAGTATTAGGCGAAGCATCTGTATTTACCATAGGCTCTGCTATCGCATTAGCAATTGGTATTGGAATACAAAATTTTCCAGAAGGATTTGCTGTTTCTATGCCATTAAAAAGACAAGGGGTTAGTAATTGGAAAAGCTGGAAATGGGGGCAGTTATCTGCAATTGTAGAGCCTATTTTTGCCGTGATTGGCGCGGCTACTGTTATGTATGCACTTCCTATCCTACCTTATGCACTTGCTTTTGCTGCAGGTGCTATGATTTTTATTGTTGTGGAAGAAGTTGTCCCTGAAAGTCAATCTGGCGGGCATACCGATTTAGCTACAATGGGTCTCATTGCTGGATTTATCGTGATGATGATTTTGGATGTTGCACTTGGTTAAAAAGTGTAGCTTTGCCAAAGCATGAAAGACATAAATATTAAAAACAAACGCGCACGTTTTGAGTATCAAATACTCGATACATTTATTGCTGGTATTCAACTAAACGGAACAGAAATCAAATCTATCCGTTTAGGAAAAGTTATAATAACAGATTCTTTTTGTGCTTTTAAAGAAGATGAATTGTGGATAAGAGGCATGCATATTGCTGAATATGAATTCGGAACCTATGCCAATCATGAACCTAAAAGAGAGCGTAAACTTCTCCTAAACAGACAAGAGCTAGACAAACTTCATAAAAAGCTAAAAGACAATGGGTTAACTATTGTTCCTTTACGCCTGTTTATTACCGTAAAAGGATGGGCAAAACTAGAAATAGCAATCGCTAAAGGTAAAAAGCTACACGACAAACGCGATAGTTTAAAAGAGAAAGACACCCAAAGAGATATAGATAGAGCTCAACGATACTAATAAAAAAAGCCCCTGCAAATGCAAGGGCTTTTTAACAGGTGTAACAAAGAAGGATTACTTTTCCTCCTTTACCTCTTCAAATTCTACATCAGTAACATCATCACCTCCTTCTGCAGTTGCAGCAGCAGCTCCTTCGGCACCTTGTTCTTCTTGCGTTGCTTTATACATTTCTTCAGAAGCAGCCTGCCATGCATTATTGATATTTTCCATAGCGGTGTCGATAGCTGTTAAATCTTTGCTTTCATGAGCTTTCTTTAGCTCTTCAAGTGCGGTTTCAATTGGTTGCTTCTTATCATCTGATAATTTCTCACCAAATTCCTTCAGTTGCTTTTCTGTTTGGAAAATCATCTGATCGGCTGCATTAAACTTATCCGCTTCTTCTTTCACCTTTTTATCTGCTTCAGCATTCGCTTCTGCTTCTTTCTTCATCCTTTCAATCTCTTCATCAGAAAGTCCTGAAGAAGCTTCTATTTTGATGTTTTGCTGCTTACCAGTAGCTTTATCTTTAGCTGACACATTTAAAATACCATTAGCGTCAATATCAAAAGTCACTTCAATTTGAGGAATTCCTCTTGGAGCTGGAGGAATATCTGCTAATTGGAAACGACCAATAGATTTATTGTCTGATGCCATTGGGCGCTCACCTTGTAAAACATGAATATCTACGGCAGGCTGATTGTCTGCTGCTGTTGAGAACACCTCTGATTTCTTAGTAGGAATCGTAGTATTTGCTTCAATCAATTTCGTCATTACAGAACCCATTGTTTCAATACCTAAAGAGAGCGGAGTCACATCTAGTAATAATACATCTGTCACATCTCCCGTTAAAACACCTCCCTGAATAGCTGCTCCAATAGCAACAACTTCATCTGGATTTACTCCTTTAGATGGCTCTTTTCCGAAGAATTCTTTCACAATGTTCTGGATAGCTGGAATTCTTGTAGAACCTCCTACTAAAATTACTTCATCTATTTCAGAAGCTGAAAATCCTGAATCCTTTAATGCATTTTTACAAGGAACAACTGTTGCTTGAATCAGTTTATCAGCTAACTTCTCAAACTGTGCTCTTGACAATGTTCTTACCAAGTGTTTAGGGCCAGAAGCAGTAACAGTTACATATGGTAAATTGATTTCTGTTTGCGTAGATGAAGAAAGCTCCACTTTTGCTTTTTCTGCAGCCTCTTTCAAGCGCTGTAAAGCCATTGGGTCTTGTCGCAAGTCCATGCTCTCATCCGCTTTAAATTCTTCCGCTAGCCAATCGATGATTACCTGATCGAAATCATCACCACCAAGGTGAGTATCACCATTAGTAGATTTTACTTCAAAAACACCATCACCCAACTCTAAGATAGAAATGTCAAAAGTACCTCCACCAAGGTCAAAAACTGCAATCTTCTTGTCTTGGTCAGCTTTATCTAATCCGTAAGCTAAGGCTGCTGCAGTAGGCTCGTTGATGATACGACTTACTTTTAAACCTGCAATTTCACCCGCTTCTTTAGTTGCTTGTCTTTGAGCATCATTAAAGTAAGCTGGAACAGTAATCACTGCTTCCTTCACTTCTTGCCCTAGGTAATCTTCTGCTGTTTTCTTCATTTTTTGAAGAGTCATCGCAGAAATTTCTTGTGGCGTATACTGACGATCGTCAATCTGTACTCTTGGAGTATCGTTCTCTCCTTTCACCACCTTATAAGGAACTCTCGAAGTTTCTTTCTTCGTATTTGAGAAAGACTCACCCATAAAACGCTTGATAGAGAAAATTGTTTTTTCTGGATTAGTAATTGCCTGACGCTTTGCAGGGTCTCCTACTTTACGCTCTCCTCCTTCTACAAAAGCTACAATAGATGGTGTAGTTCTTTTCCCTTCGCTGTTAGGAATTACTACAGGCTCGTTACCTTCCATTACGGAAACGCAAGAGTTCGTTGTTCCTAAATCGATACCAATAATTTTACTCATTTTATTTAGTTTAAATTGTTTTCTACTCTATATAAAAGCAAAAGACGTGCCATTATATATAGCACGCCTTTTATATGTCGTTATTGTCAGTCTAAGCTAGAAGAAGATAGACATATTGTCAGATTTAAGGAATGAAATTCAATTCTACAGTATGTGAATCAACTTCTAATCTATCTATAGTATATGGACTTATAGTTTTTTGAGACTGTTCAAATCTTCTACTTGAAAAAATACCAGTGCCAGAACCGCTTAAATTATTGTACATAGGTAATTCAAACAATAAACTATTTACTGCTTCTTGATTTATTTTAAGATAATTGTATAGTTGTTTTTCAGAAACAGAATAATTAATCATTACATACTTAGGTTGTCTTACTAAATTTGAATCAACTGGTATTCTAGTCTTAATTTTTTGAAAAAAATCTATGGTTTCAACAGTGACTTCAATATTATTAGAGATAGGATTTTTCACATCATTAATACGCCAATAAATATATTTGGAAATTGTATCTGAAGTATTATTTATATTCCATTCTTTATAATGAAACTCTAAATCAACCTCATAATAATAAGCGTTATTTAATAAATTAAATTTAATATTTTCATCAATATCAGAGCCATCAGGTCTAACAACACTAAAAACATCAGTTAAATCATTATCTATTAAAGAATTTTCTACAATATCTGTTTCAGCAAAAACTAAATCGTCGTTTTGCTTTCTCACCTCTAATCTATACCTGTGTGAATCATTTATATCTCCAACAAAATAAAAAGCCTCATTGGGTGTATGAATAAAAGTACCTGTGTCAGCATCATTTAGAATAGTGTCTCTTAGAATGTATTCCATCTCTGTATTTAAATTGATTAAAACAACTTCAATTTCGTTAGAGGTATAATATATTGAATCTGGTTCTTGAGCCATAGTTAAAGCGTTATCTGGTCCTAAAAACGCTTTATAAACCTTAACATAATGAATACTATCACTAGGGTTTAATAAACTATATACTATTGTATGGTCTTTCCAATCCGCATGGACATCAAAATCTGTTTCACAAGCACATAAAAAACAGATTGTAGAAATAAATAAAATCAACTTTTTTAACATCTGCCAAAAGTAGTTAATTTAAGTATATTTGCTAAAATTACATTCATATATTATGAGAACAGTAAATATTTCTATGCTACTGCTTTTGAGCAGTTTTTTTAGTTTTTCTCAAAACATTTATCTAGGAGCTTATAACCACATAGAATTAGAAGAGGATTTTAATTCAAAAGATGCAATTTTCCCTCTTTCTACAACTATTGATAATTATTTCATAGTAGACAATGGAGATTTTTTTCTAAACAGAAACAACATCAATAATGAATATGCTTTATTTACAAAAGAAAGTATTGAGTTTTCTAATTTCAGGGTAAAAACATCATTTAAAATTGGCCCAAGCGGAAACAGTAACCCTCATATTGGAATAGTATTAAAAGCTCAGAGAGATGGTAGCGGAGCAATAGCAATTGATATAAATGCAAAAGGTCAGTATAGAGTAAGACAACTCGTTAATGGCCAAAACAAATTTCTGACTGGATCTAACAAAAAAAATGGCTGGGAAAAATCACCACTAGTTAAGGGTTTAGATAAAATTAACTTTTTAGACATAGTAACAGAAAATGGCGATTATGAAATATTTATTAACCATCATTTCATTACTGCTATCACACTACCTGAATACAATACTGGTTCGATTGGACTAATTATTGGCGCACAAACAAAAGCAAGAGTAGAATACTTCTACGTTTACTCAACAGGTACAGATAAAAGCATAACTTATTCTTCTGCTAATAATGAAAGAATTAAGGAACTAGAGAGAATACTTACAGAAAAAAACTTCACTATCGAAGAACTTCGTCTAGATAAAGAAAGTGCTGAAAACAAACTTGCTACTACTTTAGAATCAAAAAGAGAACTTGAAGAAAGCATTACTTCTTCAGGAGAACTCTACATGAATGAAAACGAAAAGCTGAATAATAAAATAGAGCTGCTTGAGTCAGAAAAAGAAAAACTAGAAACAACTATTTCTAAACTAGATAGAGAGTTGAATCTTTTGGTAACTTTTAAGGGAAAAGCACTCTCAGAAAAAGACAATCTAGAAGGCAAGCTAATGAGTCTTCAAGAAGAAGAAATTAAACTTAAAGAAACTATCAAAGAATTAGAAAGTAGTAATTCGAAGATTAACAAAAATTTAACTGAATTAACTTCAGAGAAAACATCTTTAGTTGATAAAAACAAAAAGCTTTCTTCAGACCTAAGTAACGCCATAAACACTAACACATCTATTGAAGAGACTTTAGCTAGTTTAAAAGCTGATATGCAAGAAAAAGATGTTTTCATTCATTCACTAACAGAAAAAGAAAATAGTTTAGAGCTAGAAAATCGAGAACTAAACTCCCAAAACTCTTCTCTACTAAAAGAGGTAAGTAGATTAGAAAAAGATGTTGAAATAGTAAATTTCGATTTACTTCAGAAATCTGATGAATTTGAGTCAATCAATTCAAATCAAATGAAATCTGAAAACAAAATCATAGAACTCAATAATCAACTGAGTAATGTGAAAACCCAAAATACAGAACTAAGTAGTGAGAATACTAGACTAAAAAGAGAAAAATCAAAACTTCAAGATGAACTCAACAGTTTAGAAAACATTGAAAACATGCTTGCTACAACCGAAAAAGACCTCAATAATCAGTTGATTAATGTGAAGAACCAAAATACAGAACTAAGTGGTAAAAATATTAGACTAAAAAGAGAAAAATCAAAACTTCAGGGTAAACTCAACAGTTTAGAAAACATTGAAAATACCCTTGCGGCAACTGAAATTGAAAACAACACTTTGCAAAGTGAATTAAAACTATTAAAATCAAGTAACAAGAAAAAAGAAGTTGAAAAAAACAAAATTATTTCTAATTTAAAGTTAACTGCTTCTGAATTAGAAAAAAATAACACTCATTTAGAAGAAACTTTAAATTCACTTGAAAATGACATCGTAAAATCTAAAGAGATAAATAACAATTTAGAAAGTAAACTGTCAGAAATTGAAATAGAGAACATTACCCTGAATAATAAATTGATTGAATATAACAAAGTTATTCGTTCGCTGAATTCTAAAAACACCCAACAATCTACAGAAATTACTGAGCTTCATGTATTCTTAGATAAAACTCAAAAAGAGCTAACCAACACAATAAATAGTCTAGATGAAGTTACATCTGCAAACTCTGCATTATCAAAGGATTTTTTGGATCTTAAAGCCCAATACGAAAAGCAACTAGCTATATCAAATAACTTTGCGAATTCTTATAGAATTGAGAGAGAAAAAAATGATGAATTACAAAAGGAAATTTCTTTTACTAGTTCTAGCGTACTCTCAAACACTAGCAGAAGTAAAAACACTATTTATAGAGTTCAGCTTGGAACATTTGGACAAAGAATGGAGATAGAAGGAATACAGGCAACCGAAGTTCCAACACAAAATGGTATGTTTATTTACTTGAGTGGAAAATTTAAATCTTACTCAGAAGCTAAAGTTAGATTATTTAACGCACAAGAATTGGGATACAATGATGCGTTCATCATTAAATTCTAAGCATGTCAATACATAAAAAAACATATAAGAAAGTCACTACCAACTCCTTACAGGAGATGAAGCAAAATGGAGAGAAAATCTCTATGTTAACAGCTTACGATTATACTCTTGCGAAAATTGTAGATGAAGGTGGTGTTGATGTAATTTTGGTAGGTGATTCAGCTTCCAATGTAATGGCTGGGAATGAAACCACACTACCAATCACTCTTGATCAAATGATTTACCATTCAGCATCAGTAGTAAGAGCTGTGGACAGAGCTTTGATCGTAGCAGATATGCCATTCGGTACTTATCAAGGAAACTCAAAAGAAGCCCTCAACTCTGCCATCCGAATTATGAAAGAAGCTGGCGCCCACTCTGTTAAACTTGAGGGTGGCGCAGAAATTCTTGAGTCTATAGAGAGAATCCTAACAGCAGGAATCCCTGTAATGGGACATTTAGGGCTTACCCCTCAATCAATTTATAAGTTTGGGACTTATACTGTTCGAGCAAAACAAAAGAAAGAAGCAGCCAAACTTTTAGAAGATGCTAAACTATTAGAACAAGCTGGATGTTTTGCTATTGTACTTGAAAAAGTGCCTGCTTCACTAGCGCAAAAAGTAGCAGAATCTATCAACATTCCGGTTATTGGAATTGGTGCAGGTGGTGGTGTAGACGGTCAAGTTTTAGTACTTCATGATATGATAGGAATGACATATGAATTTAGCCCTCGTTTCTTAAGAAGATATCTAAATCTATTTGAAGATATTAAGAATGCCGTTGGACAGTATGTTTCAGATGTAAAATCAGCAGACTTTCCTAACGAAAAAGAACAGTACTAATGCTGGAAGTCCTGTACGAGGATAATCACATTATTGCGGTTAATAAAAAACCTTCCGATATCGTTCAAAGCGATAAAACAGGAGACCGACCTCTTGGCGAGTTCGTTAAAGATTATATCAAGAAAGAATACAATAAACCTGGAGACGTATTTTTAGGAGTTGTACATCGATTAGATAGACCTGTTAGTGGTGTTATCCTCTTTGCAAGAACAAGTAAAGCTCTATCAAGGCTAAATGAACTTTTTAGAAGTAAACAAGTGCAAAAAACCTATTGGGCAGTGGTTAAAAACAAGCCTAAACCAACGAAAGACATTTTAGTTCATTACCTCAAAAAAAACCAACAGAAGAACAAATCAACCGCTTATAACAGAGAAGAAGATGGAACCTTAAAATCTGAGTTAAGCTATCAACTCATTAAATCTTTAGATAACTATCACTTGTTAGAAGTATTACCAAAAACAGGAAGACATCATCAAATTCGAGTGCAACTTTCTAAAATTGGAAGTTTTATAAAAGGAGATGTAAAATATGGAGCTGATCGAACAAATAAAAATGCAAGCATTCATCTTCATGCTCGAAAAATTGAATTTATTCATCC
>PAYR01000027.1 GCA_002715345.1 Flavobacteriales bacterium
TCTTAAAAAATAGTTTTTCTGTTTTTGAACGCGTAAGACAACTCTTTGTTTCTATGTCTTTTACCTAGAAATAGGTTATATTTACGCCTTAAAATTAAAGAGTTATTATGCGAAACAATATACTATTATTAGCATGCTTGCTTTTACAATTAACCTCTTGGGGCCAAATTGTTATCAATGAATATTCAGCATCTAACTATAACAGTTCTACAGATAACTACGGAGAATATGAAGATTGGATGGAACTTTACAACCAAGGTGGTGTTGCTGTAGATTTAAACGGATATTACTTAAGTGATAAAGCAGGCAACCTAACTAAGTTTCAGATAAACAACGCAATCAATATTGATGCTGGAGATTATTTAATGGTATATGCTTCAGGTTTGGGAGTTGTCAACGCAAATAATATTCATACTGATTTTAAAATCACACAAACAAAAGGAAATGAATGGTGGATTTTAACTGATCCTGATGGTGTAACTGTTGTAGATTCAATATTTGTAAGACCAGCGCTAGTAAATGACTCTAGAGGAAGAATAACCGATGGTGATGATACTTGGGGAGTTTTTAATGACCCTACTCCTGATAACGCAAACAATAATGCGCTAACTGAATATGCTACAACTCCTATTTTTTCCGAAAATCCTGGGTTTCACCCTGCAGGTATCAATTTAAGTATCACTTCTCCTGACTCTAATGTAGACATATATTACACTACAGATGGAAGCCATCCAGATGATACAGACAACCTTTATAATGGTCCGATCGCTGTAAATAATACTACAGTAGTAAAAGCTGTAGCATACAGTACTGACCCTTTAATTCATAGAAGCTTTATAGAATACGGAACCTTCTTGATTAACACTATACACACAGTCCCTATTCTTTCTATATCAGGAGGTCAGGTTGACAATCTTTTGAATGGAAATGGAGGGCTTGAACCGTGGGGTTCAGTGGAATACTTTAAAGATGGAGTACTAGTAGATAAAGCGAGAGGAGAATTCAACGAACATGGTAACGACTCCTGGGCTTATGCTCAAAGAGGTTTTGATTATATAACAAGAGATCAATTTGGTTATAATCATGCTATTAATGATGAGATTTTTAGAACAAAAGAAAGAGATAGTTATCAAAGATTAATCATTAAGGCAGCTGCTAATGACAACTATCCCTTTGCCTATGGAAGCTCAGGAGCTCATATTAGAGACGCTTACGTTCAGTCACTATCTCAAATAGCCGATTTAAGAATGGACGAACGCTCATACGAGCCATGTGTACTATTCTTAAATGGAGAATACTGGGGGCTTTATGAAATAAGAGAAAAAGTTGATGATTTAGATTTCACAGATTACTATTATAATCAAGACTCTGTTGCATTTTTGAAAACTTGGGGAGGAACATGGGTAGATGTGTTGACTAATTTTCAGAACCCTAATGACGTTGAAGATAGCTGGGATGACTTTTACAATTTTGTGATGAGTAACGATGTTACAGACCCTGCGATTTATGAACAAATAAAAGACATCTACAATACCGGTAGTATAATTGACTATTTTATCTTAAACACATACGTTGTTAATGCCGATTGGTTAAACTGGAACACAGCTTGGTGGAGAGGATTAGACGTAAATGAAGATAAAAGAAAATGGCGATATGTGCTTTGGGATATGGATAACACTTTTGACCATGGCGCAAACTATACTGGAGTACCAGATCAAGATGCGGATGCAGACCCTTGTGACCCTGAAAATATTGGTGATCCAGGAGGGCAAGGTCATGTTCCTATATGGAATGAGTTATTAAACAATGAAGAGTTTTTTGCAGATTACATTAACAGATTTGCTGATTTATCAAACAGTTACTTTAGTTGTGATTTTTTAATTTCCCACTTAGACAGTTTAATTGGGATTATTGAACCTGAAATGCAACAACAGATTGATGTGTGGGGCGGAACATATGGCGAATGGGAAGATAATGTACAAGATGTTAGAGATTTTATTTTAGAAAGGTGCGAATTCATTAATAGTGGTATCGTTGATTGTTATGATGTTGACGGTCCATATACTATTACGATTATTATTAACGGAGAGGGTACAGTAGAACTAAGCAGTATAGATATCACTACAGATATGATTCCATGGACTGGCGAGTACTTTGGAGGCGTCGAGTTTCCTTTAACTGCTAATGGAGACGGATTCAGTTTTTGGGAAGTGATAGCAGACTCTCCTTACAACTTTGATCCAAATGCAGAGTCAATATCTCTAGACTTAGTGAGTGATGTAACTATTATCGCAAACTTTAACAGCACAAGTATTACTTACCTAGTAGACCCTCCTAATAGCGGAACAATTTTTTTAGATGGAATTGAAATCACGACTTTCCCAAGTGTTCAAGGATATACAAACAACCCCAACTTTACAATTTCTGCCAACCCAGGGCAACAGTGGCAATTTGACTATTGGGAATCTTTAAACCATAATTTACAACCAAATGCTAATTCAGAAACAGCAAACTTTGACGCTATTACTTCTGACACTATAACTCTACATTTAAGAGAGGCTAATGAAATCGTTTATCAAGTTATCCCTCCAACTGCAGGCGGAATGATTGTAAATGGAGCAAGCATTCCAGGTTCTCCTTACACGGTGTGGTATGATGATGATGATAATTTAGTTCTTGAAAGCAATCCTAATATGCATTGGGAAGTTGACAATTGGTCAACATATAATCACTTTTTAAACCCAAACAACCTTGAAGATATTGTTAACACTAATATTAATAGTGATGACACTATAACACTACATTACAAACCTATTGACTACCCTATCACATTGACAACTAATCCTCTAAACTCTGGAAGAATGTTGTTAAATGATGACACTTTATCTGTTTTTCCAACTACACAAACCTTCACTTTTGAAGACCAGATTGAAATTGAAGCAGTTGAAAGTGTAAAATGGGATTTTAACAGATGGAGCAGCAACATACATGCTATAAATATTTATTCCTTATTAAATGATATTGATATTATTGGAACAGACACCATCAACTTACATTTTGATGAAATTATTTTTCATGATGTAGAAATTTCTGTAGAACCAGAAAATGGCGGAACTGTCTATATTAATAATGTAGAAGCGCCTTACCTTCCTTATTCCAACAGTTATGCAGAAAACACCTATCTTCAGCTAACTGCAGATGAAGCTATTGGATTTAAGTTTTTAAACTGGAGAACAAACACTCTTGCTCCACTTCCAGGTAATGAAGATCTTTTTGTTTCTATTTCGATTACTGAGCAGGATAGAATTGTAGCTGTATTTGAAGAAATTATGGATGTTTACATTCCTAACGCATTCACACCTAACAGCGACTTCTCAAATAGTACATTTAAAGTTGTTTTAAATGGTATTAATGATTTTGATTTCAATTTAAAGATACATGATCGTTGGGGGGAAGTTCTTTATATGAGTAACAATGTGACAGATGAATGGGATGGAACGCATCAAAGAACTGGAAAACCAGCCCCAATGGGAGTTTATAGCTACGTAGCCAACCTCACATCAAAAACTACGGGAAAAAATGTGACAAAAAGAGGTCACATCACAATTATTAGATAATCTTGTAGATAAAAAACAGCTAAGGCGGAAGACATCTTTCGCCTTTTTTTATTTTCGCCCTGATGAATACTCTGATCCATTTTTCACAATACATCTGCTATTATTTAACTGCCAGAAACAAACATGGTATTCACTCCCCTTTTGTCTTTCAACTTTTGACAGAGGTTATACAAACAAAGAGATTTTATTACAATAGAAGTGAAAAACATAGTGCACTAACTTCTCGTTTATTATCTCACTTTAAGCCAAAAAGCATTGTAGAAATTGGAAACTATAATTTATCTGAAAAATCAATGATTTATCATCAGAATTTTCAAAACATAAAAGAAGACTTAATTGATTTTATCTACATCCAAAAAGCAACTCCAGAAACTTTGAACAAGGCTTTAAAATATATGCACAACGATAGCGTTTTGATGCTTAACAATATACATCAAACGAAAGAGGAGTGGAAGTTCTTACAAAATCATTCTAAACTGAATGTAAGCATCAATCTGTTTTATATTGGACTTATCTTCTTGAGAGAACAACAAGAAGAACAACACTTTACAATTCGTTTTTAATTAGATTTGTGAAATGCAAACCATAATCGAAGTCAAAAATTTAGCGCGACACTTCCGAGTTGGAAGCGAGTTGATTAAAGCCATAAAGCAAATTGATTTAAGCATACAACAAAATGAGTTTGTTGCTTTGATGGGACAGTCAGGATCTGGGAAATCAACTTTGATGAATATACTGGGCTGCTTAGACACACCAACGGATGGGACATACACTTTAAACAACCATCAAGTTAGTGAATTAAGAGATAACGATTTAGCTGAAATTAGAAATAAAGAAATTGGTTTTGTCTTTCAAACATTTAATCTTCTCCCTCGATCTACTGCTTTAGAAAATGTAATGTTACCATTGGTTTATGCAGGTATCTCAAAAGAAGAAAGAGAAGAAAGAGCTTTAACAGCTCTTGATAAAGTGGGTTTAGCTGATAGGGTTAATCACAGACCAAACGAACTTTCTGGAGGGCAAAGACAAAGAGTTGCCGTTGCAAGAGCGCTAGTCAACAACCCTTCCATTATTTTAGCAGACGAACCAACAGGAAACCTTGACTCAGCCACTTCTATTGAAATCATGGCCTTGTTTCAAGACATTCATAAAAATGGTAATACAGTTATTACTGTCACTCACGAGGAAAACATCGCGCAATACGCACACCGTATTGTCCGGCTGAAAGATGGGGAAGTAGAAAGTGACGAGAGAAATCAGAATCCAACACTATGAAAATATATACTAAAAAAGGAGATAGCGGAACCACACAACTGATTGGCGGAACACGCGTAGCGAAAAGCCACCAACGTATTGAGGCCTATGGAACTATCGATGAATTAAACTCATACATTGGGCTCGTAAGAGACCAAGCTATTTGTACAAATAGTAAACAAATGCTTATTGAAATTCAAGATCGACTTTTTACAATCGGAGCTCTTTTAGCGTCAGACCCCGACAAAAAAGGTATGAAACTTCCAACTATCCAAGCAGAAGATATTGAGAAATTAGAACAAGAAATTGACAAGATGAACGAAAGACTTCCTGAAATGAGATCCTTTGTCTTACCTGGAGGACATACCACTGTTTCGTTTTGTCACCTTGCAAGATGTGTTTGCCGTAGAGCAGAACGCCTCAGCATCGACTTATCTGATGAAACGTTACAAAAAACATTCATCTTACAATACCTGAATAGACTATCAGATTATCTATTTGTTTTAAGCCGACATCTGTCTAAAGAGTTGGGAGCAGAGGAAATCCCTTGGCAACCAAAATTATAAATCCTTGCACGGTTCAGTAAAAAAATTATTTTTGCAGAAATTTTAACAATATGTATTGGACATTAGAATTAGCTTCAAAATTAGAAGATGCACCTTGGCCAGCTAACAAAGATGAGTTAATTGATTTTGCAATTCGCTCTGGTGCTCCTATGGAAGTGGTAGAAAACCTTCAAGAATTGGAGGATGATGGCGAAATGTACGATTCAATCGAGGATATATGGCCAGACTACCCAGATAAAGACGACTTTTTCTTCAATGAAGATGAATACTAAGTAAGAAAGCCGCTAAAAGTGGCTTTTTTTATGCCTTAAGCAACACTCTTTTCATCGAAAAAACTACCTTTGTTACTTATCAAAAAATAGACTGATTTCTGCGATGGGATTATTTGATTTTGCAACCAAGCTTTTTGGAAATAAATACGATAAAGATTTAAAAGAGATAAATCCGGTAATTGATCAAATCAAGGAAGCTTATCCTAGTATTCAATCATTGAGTAATGATGAACTTCGCCAAAAAACTTCGGAATTTAAAAAGCAAATTCAAGACGCAGTAGGTACACAACGAAAGACAATTTCGGAACTAAAAGAAAAAGCAGAAAATACGGACTTAGCATTGCATGAGAAAGAATCTCTGTACTCAGAAATTGACAAAATAGAGAAAGAGATAGTTGCAGAAATAGAATCGTACCTCAACAACATTTTGCCAGAGGCTTTCTCTGTAGTTAAAGAAACGGCTAGTCGTTTTTCACAAGGAAATATCGAAGTCACCGCAAACGACTTTGATAGGGATTTAGCAGCTGCTTACGATAATGTTGTCATTAATGGAGACAAAGCAATTTATCACAACAAATGGATTGCTGCAGGAACTGAAGTTGAGTGGAATATGGTACACTATGATGTTCAGCTAATTGGTGGTTATGTGTTGCACAGTGGAAAAATTGCAGAAATGCAAACTGGTGAAGGAAAGACTTTATCAGCTACCCTTCCGTTATACTTGAACGCACTTTCTGGAAACGGAGTGCACCTTGTAACAGTAAACGACTATCTAGCAAAAAGAGACTCGGAGTGGATGGGACCACTTTACCAATTCCATGGATTAAGTGTAGACTGTATCGATAAACATCAACCAAATTCTGAAGAAAGAAGGCAAGCATATTTAGCAGATATAACATACGGAACAAATAACGAATTCGGATTCGATTATTTGCGTGATAACATGGCGCGAAGACCACAAGACTTGGTGCAGCGTCCTCACAACTACGCTATAGTAGATGAGGTAGATTCCGTTTTAATTGATGATGCAAGAACACCACTGATTATTTCCGGACCAACCCCAACTGGCGATAAACATGAATTCAACGAACTGAAGCACAAAATTGCCACATTAGTTAATGCGCAAAAGAAATATATCACAACAGTATTATCAGATGCAAAAAGATTGATCAATGATGGCGATGATAAAGAAGGCGGATTTAATCTTTTAAGAGCCTATCGAGGGTTACCTAAAAACAAAGCGCTGATTAAATTCTTGAGTGAAGACGGTGTTAGAACTCTTTTACAGAAAACAGAAAACTACTATATGCAAGATCAAGGCAAAGAAATGCCTATAGTGGATGAAGAATTGTTTTTTGTAATTGACGAACAACATAACTCTATAGAACTTACCGACAAAGGTATTGACTTGATTACATCCAACATGGACGATAATCAATTCTTCATTATGCCTGATGTTGGAGCAACTATTGCCGAATTAGAAAAATCGGATGCTCCCGACAAAGAAAAAATACAAACTAAAGAATCATTGATGCGTGATTACTCAATCAAAAGTGAGCGTATCCATACAGTTAACCAACTACTAAAAGCATACACCCTCTTTGAAAAAGATGTAGAATATGTGTTAATGGATAACAAAGTGAAAATTGTAGACGAACAAACAGGCCGTATCATGGAAGGGCGCAGATATTCTGACGGACTACATCAGGCTATCGAAGCCAAAGAAAATGTGAAGATTGAAGCTGCTACACAAACTTTTGCAACCATCACATTACAAAACTATTTCCGTATGTACAACAAACTTTCTGGAATGACCGGAACAGCTGAAACGGAAGCAGGAGAATTATGGGATATCTACGAATTAGATGTAGTAGTTATACCTACTAATCGTCCAATTTTAAGAGATGATCGTGAAGATTTAGTTTACAAGACCGCTAGAGAAAAATACAATGCAGTAATTGAAGAGGTGGCAAACTTAACGCAAGAAGGAAGACCTGTTTTAGTAGGTACAACTTCCGTAGAAATTTCTGAGTTACTGAGCCGCTTATTAAAGATGCGTAACATTAAGCACAATGTTTTGAATGCAAAACTGCACCAAAAAGAAGCAGATGTTGTAGCTGAAGCAGGTAAAGCAGCAAATGTTACTATTGCCACTAACATGGCGGGTCGTGGTACAGATATTAAGCTTTCTGATGAAGTGAAAGCTGCAGGCGGATTAGCAATTATCGGAACAGAACGACATGACTCAAGACGCGTTGACAGACAGTTAAGAGGTCGTGCTGGTCGTCAAGGAGACCCAGGATCATCACAGTTTTTTGTGTCTTTAGAAGATAATTTAATGCGTTTATTCGGATCTGATAGAATCGCTAAGATGATGGACAGAATGGGATTAGAAGAAGGGGAAGTTATTCAACACTCTATGATTACCAAATCCATTGAGCGCGCACAAAAGAAAGTAGAGGAAAACAATTTTGGTATACGTAAGAGATTGTTAGAATACGATGATGTCATGAATGCTCAACGAGAAGTTATCTACAAAAAGCGTAAACATGCTCTATTCGGAGAACGACTATCTGTCGATATAGACAACATGATTTACGACACATGTCAAAGTATTGTAGAAGAATATCAAATAGCACAAGATTTTGATGGTTTTAAACTAGAACTCATTCGATTTTTAAGCATTGACAGCCCTGTTGACGAAGATAATTTTAAACAAACAAATACAGAAGCACTAACAGAGCAACTTTACGAAAACGCCATAGCTCAGTATAAAGTAAAATCAGAAATAATTTCACAGCGCACCTATCCTGTCATTAAGGATGTGTACGAAAATCAATCTACTACTTACGAAAATATTGTTATTCCATTTACTGATGGGATGAAAACACTACAAGTTGTAGCTAATCTGAAAGAATCTTTTGAATCTAACGGAAATAATATTCCGCTAGCGATTGAAAAAGGAGTTTCCTTAGCTATAATTGACGACTCTTGGAAAGAAAACTTAAGAGAGCTTGACGATTTGAAACAATCGGTTCAAAATGCTACTTACGAGCAAAAAGACCCATTACTCATTTATAAGTTTGAATCGTTCAATCTATTCAAGCAGATGATGGACAAAGTAAATAAAGACATTGTTTCTTTCTTGATGAAAGCAAATCTACCTTCTCAAGACCCCTCTCAAGTAAAAAGAGAGCAACATCAAAAAGAAAACCTTCAAACAAGTAGAGCAGGAATAGAATCTAATCGACACTCTAACCAATCAGTACCACAGCAAGCTTCTCAAAAGATAAAAAAACCTATTGTTGTTGAAAAAGAAACTGGAAGAAATGAAAAGGTTATAATCACTAATGGTGCTGAAACAAAAGAAATAAAATGGAAAAAGGCAAAACCGCTAATAGATAGTGGTCAATGGAGAAGAGTATAATAACTTTTAGTTTATAAATCTTTCTTATTAAAATTGTCTTCTATCTGACTTATTAAAATATGAATTACCTTAATGTGCATTTCTTGAATACGATCGGCATATCCTTGATGAGGAATCCTAACTTCTATGTTTGCAAGCTTTGCTAACTCTCCTCCGGACTTTCCTGTAAGAGAAACTACATTCAATCCTTGATTTCTTGCAACTTTAGCAGCTTGAATAATATTTTCAGAATTACCACTTGTACTGATAGCAAACAATACATCTCCCTCTTTACCTAATGCCTCTATATATCGTGAGAATATTGCCTCAAAACCATAATCATTAGCGGTGCATGTGATGTGAGAGGAATCGGCTATAGCAATAGCAGGAAGCGCCTGTCTTTGTTCGCGGAAACAACCTGTCATTTCTTCTGCAAAATGCATCGCATCACACATAGAACCACCATTACCGCAGCTTAAAATTTTTCCTCCTGATTGGATGGCTTCAAACATTAAAGAAGCTGCATCATCAATGGATGATATAAAATCATCGTTCTGCAAACAATTTTGCAGCAGCAACTTTGCTTCTTCTAAATGTTGACGGGTATTCATTATTTATTAAATACATTTAAACCATCTTGCAGCCAATTCTTAAACAAATCTACCTTGCCATAATCTTGATAGTTTGCAGCAACGCCTAACTGATTTTCATCATGATCTATCATTACATAATACGGCTGAGAATTAGTTTTGTAACGCTCGGCTTGTAAGACCATCCATTGATCACCAACGGTTCTCACCTTCTTTTTCTTACCTGCAATAGTGGTTTCGTATTGTTGCTCTTTTGAAAGTTTAGTACGCTCATCAACATATAAAGAAATTAAGACCACATCTTCTGTTAGCATTCTTTTCACTTCAGTATCAGACCAAACATTCTGCTCCATTTTTCTACAATTCACACATGCCCAACCAGTAAAATCTAACATTACTGGCTTACCTATTTTTTTTGCATGTTCTAAACCAGCATCATAATCATGGAAAACCATGATTCCTTGTGGACCTAAATGTTGTCCATCTTCTGACAGCTTATGAGTATTTGAACTTCCTCCTAAAGTATACCCAACACCATGAGGTGATTCACTATATTCTAAAGGAGGGGGAGGTATTACGTCATTAATTATTTTTAAAGGAGCACCCCATAATCCTGGAATCATATAAATTGTAATTGCACCAAAGAAAATAGCAAAAAATAATCTTGGAACACTTACATATTTTAAATCAGAATCATGAGAAAATTTAATAAAACCTAATAAATAAATAGTTAATACAGTGAATATTATAATCCATATAGCAATATAAAATTCTCTTTCTAACATATGTGATTGTGTAACTAAATCAACATTTGATAAAAACTTAAATGCTAATGCTAGTTCTAATAATCCCAATACAACTTTGACTGAATTTAACCAACCTCCTGATTTAGGTAAAGAATTAAGCCATGCAGGAAAAGCAGAAAACAAAGTAAATGGTAGTGCAATTGCTAATGAAAACCCAAGCATACCGACTATAGGACCTAAATAATTCCCTCCTGAAGCAGCTTCAACAAGTAAGGTTCCCACAATAGGACCCGTACAAGAGAATGACACCAAAGCCAAAGTGAAAGCCATGAAGAAAATTCCGATGAACCCTCCCTTATCTGACGCTTTATCAGCCTTGTTAATCCATGAGTTTGGCAGAGTGAGCTCAAATGCACCTAAAAATGATGCTGCAAATACAAGTAATAATAAAAAGAAAGCGAAGTTGAAATAAACATTCGTAGCCATATTATTTAATGCATCTGCACCAAAAATAGCTGACACTCCGACTCCTAAAGCAAGGTAAATAATGACAATTGATACTCCGTAAATAATTGAATTAACAATACCTTTTGTTTTATTTTGGCTTTGTTTTAAAAAATAACTTACGGTCATGGGAATCATTGGCAAGACACATGGTGTAATTAATGCAATTAATCCACTTAAAAAAGATAAAAAGAAAAAGGTTAACATGTTATTTGATGCTCCTCTTTTAGTGTCACCAAAACTCGAAGCAATATTGATTTTATTTTCAGCAGCAGGAATATTAAAAGAAAACTCTACATATTCTGGAGGTAAACATTGCTTAGGGTCGCAAGTCATAAACATGACCTCTCCATTTAATGTGTAAGCTGAATCTGTTATCGATTTAATACGCTGTGTAAATGACACTTTCTTCTTGAAGTACTTCAGCACCATATCAAAATTCGAATCAAACTCCTCGACTGGCTCTGGCTCTAAAACATCTGTCAATACTTCAATTCCTTCCTCATTGAAAAAAGTAAAAGTCGTTGGTACAGGACCATCATCCGAAATATGCTGAGAATACATATACCACTCTCCTTCAATACTTGCAGTAAAGGTTAACTCTAACTCATCACCACCAATGTTTTCTTGCGAAAACTCCCAGGTTACCGGATTATAAAACTGAGCGCTAACTGTAAAAAAAGTTAGCAACAATACCAAAACGCTTAATAACTTCTTCATTACTTTATTTCGTTTTCTAATACTTTAGTTAATTCATCTGCTTTTTGACTTCCAATCAGATAAACCAAACCATCTTTATCTACCAATTCAACACATTCCGTTCCTCTTGTAAAAAAGCGGATTGTGCCTTTTCGGTGCAAATTATACACAGACTTGTTAAAGAAGAAACGGCTATATTCCGCTTTTCTTACTTGTTCAATAGAGTTTAAATCTATTTTTACTTTTCGAGCAGTCCATAATCCATCTAGTGTAATACTGCCATTTTGCACCTGTGTATGAAAATGAAGCACAAATACTAAAAGGGCTGAAATCACAATAATAGCTATACCCATAATGAAGAAAAGGTCACCTGATTTATTTTGCTCTTCCGACCAATAGTAGGCGAAAAAACAGAACAAAGCCAAAACCATTCTGCGTAAAAAGGACAATTTATTGTACCCTAAATACTGCTTCTCTTCAAACTTTATTTCCTTACTCATTTTATTGTTTTCAAAGGTTGGACAAGATATACTTTTTCCGTCTGTGCTACAAGTTTGTATCTATCATCCAAGCGATGCCCTACTACCCAAACAATATTATTGTTTGAACACAAAACCCAAGTGTTTTCTTTATCTAAGATAGACAGTTTTTCATCCACCATAAAATCACTCAATTTCTTACGCCCTTGCATTCCTAAAGGAACAAACACATCTCCTTGTTTCCATTTTCTTAATATCAATGGAAAGGAAAGTTTACTCATGTCAATAAAAGCCATAGAAGTATCTGAGAGATTCATTACATCACTTCTATTCAGCACAGAAAAGGATAAGGGAATTGGAAGCTCTATAGCACAAATACTTTTGTCAATTTGTACAGACGCTTGCTTTTGAATTTTATTAGCAACAAGCAAAAGAGAACCTCTGTTTTTGATTAAACGATAGTACTGATTACGAATTTCCTTTCCGTTTTCGGCTTCCATTAAAGCAAATACATCTTGCCATGGATACGGACCATACTCCTTCAAAAACTC
This sequence comes from Flavobacteriales bacterium, assembly GCA_002715345.1. GTDB lineage: Bacteria > Bacteroidota > Bacteroidia > Flavobacteriales > UBA7312 > UBA7312. The sequence goes on from PAYR01000027.1 coordinate 12,685, forward strand.
ATACAGCAACTCCTGTTTCTGAGGATGATTCAACAATTCCTTTAAGTACAGTTCTTGATGCGCATCACTATTTTTCCAAACGAAGGGAAATAATCGCTTCACCTCTTTCTGAAGCGCTGCGTATTTTTGCTGATTGACTGCTATTTCTTGCAACAACTCTTTACGAATGTTTGGATTTTTCTTTTCCATACTTGGCAATTGCAACAAACGAATTTCATTACGCTGATAATCGGGGAAAGCATTGGAAACATCTTCTCTCCACCTCCATTTGTTTTGCAATAGGTGAGACTCTATTTCTTGAGCAGGAAAACATAGTAAAGGCCGGATAATGTTTCCATTTTTTACTGGGATTCCGCAAAGCCCTTCCAAACTTGCTTTTCTACTTTTCTTCAATAAAAGCGTTTCAATATGATCATCTTGATGATGCGCTGTAACAATCTTATCAAAACCCAATTGTTGAAACCAGTCATAGCGTAAATCACGTGCTGCCATCTGTGTGGAAATACCTTTTTCTTGTGCATATTTTTTTGTTTCAAAACGCTTGCTAAAAAAAGGAACTCCATATTGAGTAGCTAAACCCTTAACAAAATTTTCATCCTTATCGCTATCAATACCGCGCAAAGAAAAGTTACAATGCGCAATCGCTAAAGGATAATCTAATTGTGCAAAAAGATGCAACATACACACGCTATCTTTCCCTCCACTAACCGTTAACAATATTCGGTCCTTAGACTCTAACAAGTTATGTTTATCAATATGTTGTTGAAGTTTATCAAGCATCACCTAGCACTTCAAACATTGCTTTTGCTTTCACCAAACATTCCTCATACTCTTGCACTGGAATAGCCTTCGCTGTAATAGCGCCTCCCACCATGAAAGAAGCATATTTATTTTTTTCATTGTACAAAATGGAGCGAATTACAACATTGAAATCAAAATCCCCCTGAGGTGTAAAATATCCTACTGAACCAGAATACAACCCCCTTTTGGTGTTTTCATACTCCTCTATCAATTCCATAGCACGAATTTTAGGAGCACCTGTCATGCTACCCATCGGAAATGCACATAGAATAGCTTCTACACCACTCACTCCTTCTTTTAAGTTAGAGGTGATGGTCGAAATCATTTGGTGCACTTGCTGAAAGGAATAAATCCCAAACAACTCCTCTAACTGCACAGACCCTTTAGAGGCAGTTCTGGACAAATCATTTCGTACCAAATCTACAATCATCACATTCTCACTGCGCTCTTTCGGACAGTTCAGCAACTCTTTTTTTAACTGATTATCTTTTGCTATACTACCCCCTCTTTTTCTAGTACCTTTAATGGGTTGTGAGATAAGTTTGCGCCCTGTTTTTTTCAAAAATCGTTCGGGACTAGCGCTCATCAAATGACAATCTTCATAACGATAATAACAAGCAAAAGGAGGTTCCGAAATAGTATGTAAATCATTGAATGTAGCAAGGGGATTCAATGTGGCTTCTTCAGCAAAATACTCTTGACAAAAGTTTATTTCATAAATATCACCCCTTTGAATATGTGCTTTCAATTTTTCTACCGCTTGCAAATAATCTTCTTTCGTTAGTTTAGCCTGCACCTTTGGAACATGACTCTTCCAATCGTGGATTTGATATTGCATAATTTCCCCAAACAACTGATGCATTTCTTTACGCTCTAAGCTATCTGGAAAATGAATTTGCACAGTATTTCCTTTGACTACAATCACCCATTTAGGTTGAAAAAAATGCATTTGAGGAAATTGCAACCTATCTGAATTACTAGAGCTTAAATCTTCTAACTCATTTTTTAAATCGTAAGACAAATAACCGAACAACCAATCTTGTACCTGTTGCTGATATTTTTCAAGTGCATTAAAAGATTGAGTTGTTGGTATAATTTCTGACAAAGTACCTACCCCTATCAACATATCGTATTCCAAATACTTACCTTGAGAGGGCTCTGTATTTCCTAAAAGGACAGCAGCTTGCTTAAACTGACTAGCCCATGCACACGCTTGTTTCTTGAAGTGCTCTACATTGCCTAATTGATATGTTGCCGTTAATCGCATATAGCACAAAGGTAGCTATAATTCCTAGAGAGCAATAAGCTTGTAGCAAGTGCTAAAACACTCATTTCAAAATATTTACTAAATTGCGCCTAACCAAACTGATATTTATTATGGACCAAATCGAAAAACCATTAAGCATCCTACTTATTGTAGCAGCAATTGCCTACGCTTTTATGTACAACCATGCCGGTGATGGCTTCACTACTATTGAAAACAACACAGCATCTGGCTACACTATTGAGGCAGCCGAACTAGCAATAGGTTACAATGTAAACGGGGCTGCTACTTCCGACTTTAAAGCAGTAGTAGTTCATTTAGACGACTGTGAATTAGAAGCTGTTGATTCTCTTGCTCAAGATATTATAGATAGCCTTGTTGTAAACATAGAGGATGCTGGAGAAGAAGTAGATATTGAAGTAGAGTTAGATATGACCACTACAGATGAAGGAGAATAATTGAAATTAAATTGGAAAAGAAACCCGCTTAGGCGGGTTTTTTTATAGCTCTCTTTTTGCGATTCCGTAAAAGAAAAGGATAGCCGCTATAAAAGCTGCTAGTCTTCCTATGTAGTTTCCGTAAATCGTATAAAAAGTAAACCCTTTGTATAAAGGAAGTTCTTGCTGAATAATAGCCGGCTGCCACCAAGCTGTTGGCTGTGTAATATTTCCTAAAGGATCTATAAACGCAGAAGTGCCTGTATTAGCCGAGCGGGCAATAGCTCTTCTGGTTTCTATAGCTCGCAAGCTAGCATAAGCCAAGTGCTGACGATAACCCGGTGTATCTTTCCACCAGCCATCATTGGTAATGATGGTTAGTAAGTCAGCACCAGCTCGGACATAATCTAACACATACTCACCATAAATAGACTCGTAACAAATTATAGGCGCTACTTGTCCTTGCTCCGAACGAAAAACCGAACGCTCTTCTTGACTACCCAAGCTGCCCGACACCCCTCCTAAATTAACAGAAAGCCATTTGAAATATTTGAGCACAGGCGCAAAAGGTATCATTTCTACACCTGGGACTAATTTGGATTTATGATACAACTGCACTCCTGATGTATCCAACTGTAAAGCAGTATTATAAGCATCATAATAACGATTAGCTCCTTTATGGTGACGAACTGTTTCAGACAATTCCTCTCCCTCTTCGAACAGCTTATAAGTAGATGCTCCTATAATAATTTTTAGTTGTGGATATTCCTGTAAATAGTTTTGCAAACGCTTTATCAAGGATGATTGTTCGAAATCATTCTCCCACAAACCTCCTGTTAAAGCTGTTTCTGGTCCAATTAAATAATCGGTAGTGCTATCTACTTTTTCGTTGGCTAGGGCTAACAGTTTTTCCAATTGCTCATCAGCCGTAATAGAGCCAAACTTTTCACCATAAGGATCGATATTGGGTTGCACCACCACTACATTAACGGTATCAGTTTCACTTAATGTTGGCATTAATAAAAAGGAAGCTCCCATAGGAACTAACATCCACAATGCCAAGCCTACAAATTGTCGGCTGTGCCAAGCACGATAAGTCAATACATTGGCTATCAAAACCCATAAAGAGCCCCCCAACACACCTGTATATTCGTACCATTGAACTAAAGAAGGATAAGCTGCAAAAACATTTCCTAAAGCAAGCCATGGCCAAGACAAATCCCAATTAAAATGTAGGAACTCGAATGAAAGCCACACACAAACAAAAGCCCACCAACCTCTTTTACTTCCTAACCGGCTTTTAATCCAAGAAAAGAGTGTAAAAGCTGAAGCCATCAACAAAGAATTGATGAGCAACGCCATCACCACACCAAACCAAGTGGCATGTACTATCCAAAAAGTAGTGAGTGCATTCCACACCAAGAAAGCTAAAAAGCTATGTGCAAAAACTGATTTGTGTTTTTGCAACTTCTCTTCCATCAATAACAAAGGAAAGAAGGAGAAGAAAAGCAAAAAAGGAAAACCATTCACAGGCCAAGCGGCCGAAAGAAGCAATCCAGAAATTAGAGCTAATGATATAGTGCGAAACATCTTTTGTATTATTGCAGTACAAATATCGCATTATTATGCTGAAACACATCCCCAACCTCTTTACTTTAGGTAACTTGTTTTGCGGATTACTCGCAATTTTATTTGCTGTGGGCGGACACCTCTACATGGCAGGAGGTTTTATTTTACTTGGAGCTTTTCTCGATTTTTTTGACGGCATGTTAGCTCGAATACTGCATGTAAGTGGAGAGTTAGGCAAACAATTAGACAGCTTAGCCGACCTCATCACTTTTGGGGTAGCGCCTGCGTTTATCGTGTTTCAATTATTCTTTTGGATAGAAGATCAAAGCTTTTTTAACCCTTTAGCCAACTGGCCTGAGCGTAGCGCTTACAGCCAAAACTACTGGGCATACACCGCTTGGCTCATCCCTTTATTTTCGTCATTGCGATTAGCTAAGTTTAACATTGACACCCGCCAAAGAGATGGCTTTATAGGTTTACCTACACCGGCCAACGCCCTCTTTTTCATTTCTATTCCGCTCATGATGCACTTTCAGCCAACAGCATGGATGAGCACTTTTTTAGGACAAACAAGAGTTTTAGCAATCTTATGTGTAGTAATGAGCTACCTCTTAGTAGCCGAAATTCCACTCTTATCACTGAAGTTTAAAAACTTTTCTTGGCAAGAAAACAAAATGCGTTACACCATGCTCATCAGTAGTGTGTTATTATTATGTGTTTTCCGTTTTGTAGCTGTGCCAATTATACTACTTTTGTATCCGATTTTATCCATCATAAATAAAAGCAAATGAAATTTATAGCAGAGATTGATGTAATGCCACTAAAAGCATTGTTAGACCCACAAGGAAAAGCTGTTAGCGCAAGTATGGGCAATGTAGGTCTATCTGAAATTACCAATGTACGCATTGGAAAACACATCACTTTAGAGGTAGAAGCTGCCAATGAAGCCGATGCTAAAAACAAAGTAGATAGCGCTTGCCAACAATTGTTGTGTAACCAAATTATGGAAGGATACGATTTTACGATTTCAGCTGCTGAATAAGTAAAAACGCATACAATATAAAAAGCCCTGCTGCAGCGGGGCTTTTTGTTTGATGTCATTTTACCTATCTCTACTTCCTCAACTCAAAGTTTTTACCAAGGTAAACCCTACGCACTTGCTCATCAGCAGCCAGTTCTTCTGCTGTTCCTGCTTTTAATATATTGCCTTCATACAAAAGATAAGCACGGTCGGTAATACTTAAGGTTTCGTGTACATTGTGGTCAGTAATTAAAATGCCAATGTTTTTTTCTTTCAGCTGAGCCACAATCTGTTGTATATCCTCCACTGCAATGGGGTCTACTCCTGCAAAGGGCTCATCCAACAAAATAAACTTAGGGTTGTTAGCCAAAGCGCGAGCAATTTCAGTTCTTCTACGCTCGCCACCAGAAAGTAAATCGCCCCTGCTCTTACGGATGTGCTGCAAACCAAACTCATCCAAAAGCGCCTCTAGTTTAGCGCCTTGTGATGCTTTGGATAAATCTGTCATTTCCAAAACAGCCAAAATGTTATCCTCTACACTCAGCTTACGGAAAACAGATGCTTCTTGCGCCAAATAACCCACTCCCATCTGCGCACGTTTGTACATGGGTAAATCGGTAATGTCTTGGGTATCTAAAAACACCTTTCCTCCATTGAGCTTAATCAAGCCAACCATCATGTAAAAAGAGGTGGTTTTACCTGCTCCATTAGGACCCAACAAACCCACAATCTCTCCTTGATTCACTTCTACCGAAACACCCTTTACCACCGTACGCGATCGGTATTTCTTAATCATATTTTCCGCTCTTAACTTCATCTATTTATCTTGTAATCTTGCGGAAATGTTAATACTGATCTCATACAAAATGAGCAATGGGAAAGACACCATGATCTGACTCATAATATCTGGAGGAGTAATGATAGCCGAGATAATCAGCACCACCACCAAGGCATGCTTGCGGTACGTGCGTAAAAAATGGGGGGTTACAATGCCCAATTTACTTAAAAAGTACACCACTACAGGCAACTGAAAAATAATGCCATTTGCCAAGCAAACGGTTGTGACCGTAGAGATGAAAGAATTTAAATTGATTTGGTTAGCTACTTGTGTGCTGACCTGATAGTTTCCTAAAAACTGAACCGATAAAGGCGCTACCATGTAGTAACCGAACAACACTCCTAATATAAATAGGAAAGATGTGTAGAACACCACTCCTCTAGCGTGCTTCTGCTCTCCTTGGTGCAAGGCTGGTCTGATAAATCGCCATATCTCCCAAAACACATAAGGGAATGCTATGATAAAACCGGCCACTAAAGAAGAAACAATATGCGTGCTAAACTGCCCCGACATATTGATGTTCATCAAGATAAAAGGCATCTCCATGATGCAAAATACATCTCCCAATCCTAATACTTCGGAAATCCAACACAATGCTTTGTAGGTTGGAAAGTCTGGTTCTTTAGCTGCAAAAATTATTTTATCGAATAATATCTCCGGATAAATAAATGCAACCACCATACCAAGCATAACAGCTATTGCCGAACGGATTAGGTGCCAACGTAATACCTCTAAATGATCCAAAAAGGATTGTTCTTGTGGTTCTCCCATCTGCTTCATTTAAATGATTCCTTCTTTTAAAATATCGTGTAAATGCACAATACCAATATAACTTGCTGCTTGCATAACCAACAACTGCGTAATGTTGTGCTCTTCCATTATTTTAAGAGCCACCACAGCCAATTCATCAGCTTGTATCTGCTTAGGNTTCGCGCACATAATGTCTTTCGCTTGCAAGTTCATGATGTCGCNACNACCTTCCAACATCCTTCTAATATCGCCATCTGTNATNATNCCTTGNAAAGCATNTCCTTGCAACACTGCTGTTGCTCCTAATCGCTTTTGAGAAATTTCNACAATCACCGATTTCANATCAGCATCAACTGCTACTTGTGGACTTTCGTGCTGTGCACACAAATCGGATACTTTTANGAACAAACGNTTGCCCAANGCTCCACCAGGATGAAAACGCGCAAAATCAGCATCACTGAAGTTTCTACACTCCAACAAACAAACGGCTAAAGCATCGCCCATCACTAGTTGTGCAGTGGTACTGCTAGTAGGTGCTAAATTGTTTGGACAAGCCTCCTTATCTACCGTAGTATTCAACACATGGTCGGACTGCTGTGCTAAATAAGAATCGGTATTCCCAGTCATGGCAACTAAATTGTTTCCCATACCTTTTAACAAAGGCAGTAAGGCTTTTATCTCTGGTGTGTTACCACTTTTCGAGATACACATTACCACATCATCTTTTTGCACATTTCCTAAATCGCCATGAATAGCATCGGCAGCATGCATAAATAAGGCCGGTTGTCCTGTAGAATTGAAAGTGGCCACCAACTTTTGCGCAATATTTGCGCTCTTGCCAATACCTGTAATGACGAGTCTACCGCTGTTTTGCAACAGTTTTTGCACCACGCTAACCAATTCATCATCTACAAAATCAACTAATTGAAGAACAGATTTCGCCTCTGTTTCTATGGTTAATTTTGCAATCGATTTTATTTCTTCAGTTGTTTTCAAAAACTTAATTTTGAATTAACAAAACATTATTCTAATTTTAGGGAGTTCAATAAGTATTCTCCGATACAAAAGTATCATTTTTTAGTGCGATGAGTACGCAAACAACATCATTAACTTCAGAACTTCAAAATTATTTTGGGTTTAGCAGCTTTAAACGAGAGCAAGAAGCCATCATCCAAAATGTATTAGACGGAAACGACACCTTCGTAGTAATGCCTACGGGAGGCGGTAAATCTATGTGTTATCAGCTACCTGCACTCATCAGCGAGGGTTGCGCCATTGTCATCTCACCCCTAATTGCTTTGATGAAAAATCAGGTAGATGCTATACGAGGATTCAATGAGAGCGATGCCATTGCTCATGTTTTAAATTCTTCACTTTCTAAAAGAAATATTACGCAGGTTAGAGAAGATGTTGCTGCTGGAAAAACAAAACTGCTGTATGTTGCTCCAGAATCGCTCACTAAACAAGAAAATATTAACTTCTTAAAGAATCAAAAAATTTCTTTTTATGCCATAGATGAGGCACACTGTATCTCGGAGTGGGGCCACGATTTCCGCCCAGAATACCGAAATATTCGAAAAATTGTCAATAGCATTGGGCGCGCACCTATTATTGCGCTTACTGCAACCGCAACCCCAAAAGTAAGAGAAGATATTACTAAGAACTTAGGTATAGAAAATTGTAAAGTTTTCCTAGATTCCTTCAACAGGGATAACCTATATTATGATATCCGTCCAAAGATTGATGTAGAAAAAGAAATCATTAAATACATCAAACAAAACACTGGGAAATCGGGTATTATATACTGCCTTAGCCGTAAAAAAGTAGAAGAGATTGCCGAAACCTTACAGGTAAACGGCATCAGCGCTCTTCCTTACCATGCCGGACTAGAAGCTAAAATACGCGTCAAGCATCAAGATGCTTTCTTGATGGAAGAAGTGGATGTAATTGTAGCTACCATCGCCTTTGGAATGGGTATAGACAAGCCGGATATTCGCTTTGTTATCCACCACGATATTCCAAAAAGTTTGGAGAGCTACTATCAAGAAACTGGTCGCGCAGGAAGGGATGGTGCGGAAGGAAACCTAGTTACTTTTTACAGTTATAAAGACATTGAAAAACTAGAGAAGTTTTTACAAGGAAAACCAGTTGCTGAGCAAGAAATTGGCCGCCAACTTATCTTGGAAACTATCTCTTTTGCGGAAACTTCTATGTGCCGCAGGAAATACATCCTCCACTATTTTGGAGAATCGTTTGATGAGAAAGGCTGTAATGAAATGTGCGACAACTGTCGCCATCCGAAACCTAAGTTTGAAGGCAAAGATTATGTACAACAACTTCTTAAAACAGTAGATGCTATTAAGGAGCGCCTTAAAGCCAAAGAAATTGTAAAAATTATCGTTGGCGAAAGTAACACACTCATCAAGCAACACAAAGCAGAATCCTTGGAGGTGTATGGAAAAGGAACCGCTAAGAGCAAGCATTTTTGGCATTCGGTTATCCGACAAGCCATGGTACAAAAACTGCTAACCAAAGAGATTGAAACCTATGGCATTATTAAAATCAGTGACAAAGGAAGAAACTTCATGAGCAACCCTCAAGAGTTTTTACTGACAGAAGATCACGATTATGATGCTATTAACGCTAAAAATGCTGCCAGCAACATCCAAAAAGGAGCTGCTGCTGATAAAGTGTTGTTCGGAATCTTAAAAGATTTAAGAAAAAAAGTAGCCAAAGAAAAAGAGCTACCTCCTGCAATCATTTTTTCAGAACCATCACTAACCGATATGGCTAATCAGTTCCCTATCACAATGGAAGAACTGAGTCAAATTCATGGTGTTGGACAAGGAAAAGCGCGTAAGTTTGGACAAAAATTCATCGACTGCATCAACCAATATGTAGACGAAAACGATATTGAAAGACCACAAGACATGGTTGTGAAAACTGTTGCCAACAAATCGAGCAACAAAGTTTATATCATCCAGTCAATAGACCGAAAACTTCCTATTGACGACATTGCTTCTGCAAAAGGACTAAAGGTAGAAGAACTCTTAACGGAAATAGAAACCATTGTAGAATCGGGAACTCGAGTAGACCTCAACTATTACATTCAAGACATTTTAGATGAGCACCAAGAAGAAGAGCTAGACGAGTTTTTTAGAGAATCTGAAGAAGGTTCCTTTGAAGAGGCTAGAGCTGAATTTGAAGAGGACGAATACACCGATGAAGAATTGCGTTTGTTCCGCATCAAGTTTATTTCGGAAGTTGCTAACTAAGCGTTTACCGCCAACCAAGCCATCATTCCTACACTTAATTGCAAAGCATTTTCGTCAATATCAAAATGCGCATTGTGTAAATAACGATCTTCTTCTCCTGCAAAACCAACCCCTAAACGATAAAAACATGCCGGCACATGATGGGTGTAGTAGGCAAAATCCTCAGCGGTCATGCGCTTAGAAATCTCTATAACTTCATTAAAACTAAGAAACTCTTGAGCGTTTTTAAAACAAATTGAAGTTAGTTTTTCATCATTTTTTAGAAATGGGTAACCGATCTTAATATCAACTTCACAGATTCCGCCCATTTCGTTAGCAATATTTTGACAAATTTCACGAATTTTCTGATGAGCTTTCGATCGATACTCTTCATTCATCGCTCGAAATGTTCCTTGTAAACTCACCTCATCAGGAACAATATTTCCAGCACTACCACCATCTACCGCACCTATAGAAAGTACGGATGGCATATCTTCTATCGCATCAAAATGTTCGTATAATGCACATATTATTTTACTCGACATAAGCACCGGGTTTAGTGTACAATCTGGTAAAGCAGCGTGACCTCCACGACCAATCACTGTGATGTAAATTTCATCAGCTGAAGCCATAAACATTCCCGAACACATGCCGATAGTGCCAGACTGAAGCTCTGGAGAAACATGCTGTCCAATGATTTTATCTACCTCAGGATTTTCTAGTACACCTTCTGATATCATTTGTGAAGCACCGCCTGGAAACTTCTCTTCTGCTGGCTGAAAAATAAGCTTGACTCTTCCCTCCCATTCTTCTTTAAGTTTATTTAACACCCTAGCTACACCTAATAATGAGGCAGTATGCACATCATGACCACAAGCATGCATAACACCTTTATTGACTGAACAATAGTCTACATTATTTAATTCTTGAATCGGCAAAGCATCAATATCAGCACGCAAAGCAATACATTTACTTTGTGGATTTTTTCCTTCTATCAAAGCAACAACACCAGTATTTGCTATACCTGATTTAAAAGAAATACCATATTCATAGAGCTTGTTCTGAATAAATTTAGAAGTTTCGTATTCGTGAAAAGATAGTTCTGGATTTTTATGCAAAAATCTTCTAATTGATACCACATCTTGATGATATTCTTGCGACAAATCCCGTATTTTTTCCTTCAGTCCCATTATCTAAAAATTAGTTTTAGCCCACCAATTAACATAATTACACCAAATATTTTTTTGAGCATTCGGGCATCTACTGTTACTGCCCAACGAGAACCAAAATAACCACCAACGATAAAAGCAGCAGCAATAATAATAGCGTATTTCCAATCTATAAATCCAGCTTTATGATAGTTTATTGCAGCTAAAATTCCGATGGGTGGCAACATTACTGCTAAGCTTGTCCCTTGTGCTTGATGCTGATCCAAACCAATGAGTAACATAAGTAATGGAATTATTATAATACCACCACCAACACCTACTACTCCACTCAGCAATCCGGCAGACATACCAATCAAAATCAATAAAAAGAGTGTTGAAATACTCATGATAATTATTTAATGAATAGCTAAAGTAAACATATCTTTGTAGACATGATTAAAATACAAAAATTTACTTTTAATCCTTTTCAGGAAAATACATATCTACTTTTTGATGAGACTAAAGAATGTATTATCATCGATCCGGGTTGCTATGAAAAAGCAGAGCAAGATTTGTTGAAAACTTTCGTCAAAGAAAACAAACTAAAACCCGTCAAGCTCATCAATACGCATTGCCACATTGATCATGTATTGGGTAATAAATTTG
>PAYR01000028.1 GCA_002715345.1 Flavobacteriales bacterium
GATTTAAGAGAAACACAACCTAGAGATCTTTCATCTTATTTGTCTACACCAACAACTAGTTCACCTGGGCCATTGTTGCCCGGAAACACAGTTGTTTACACCAGTACATATACAGTTGATCAGATCACAGTTGACAAGGGCGGTGTAACAAATAGTGTCTTAGTTGAGGCAGATGGCGTTGGACAATATATTTCTGATGTTTCAGATGATGATGATCCTACAGCCGGTGACAACAATGGAAGTGACCCGACCGTAATTAACATTGACCCCTTCCCAGAGCTAACTGTAACAAAAACAATTAAAGATCAGGTTGAAGATTATGTTGCAGGAGACATCATTACCTATTTTATAGAGGTTGAAAATACTGGAAACATAACTCTAACAAACTTTGCTTTTGAAGATTCATTTACAAATTTCGACGGAGATGAATTAGATTATATAGAGGGAACCCCCGTTTACATTCAAACTGTTGATAGCGAAGGAAACACGGTTGATAATGGGTCAGTAAATTATATTCAATTTAGTGATGTTCATCATTATGAGGCCACCTATGAAATTACCCCCGATGATATTTTGGCTAAAGGTCTCACAAATTCTCTTAAAGTAATAAGCAGAGATTTAGCAAATTCACCAGTTACTGAGGATGTTAGTGACGATGGGGATGATGAAGATGGCAATACAACTGATGACCCTACGATAGTATATATTGGTGACCTACCGTCATTTAAAATTGAAAAGACAGGGTCTTGGGTCGATAATCCTAATAGCTTAGATGGCGTAATAAACCAAGGGGATAAAGTGAGGTTTGAAATCAAAATCATTAATACTGGGAATGATGTGATTACTTTAGATTCCAACTATACAGAAACATTTTATGATGGATATAACGTTCCAATTCCTGGAGATTTTATGCTTGACAGTTATTCAGCAGTCTCAACATCTGGAGGTAATGTGAATGTACTTCGATATGTATTAGCAGTTGATGAAATTGAAACGCATATTTGGGAATATACAATAACTAAAAAAGATATCGAATCTGGAGGGCTTTATAATAGTATTGAATTTGAAGGGAATTCCGAGAGAAACCCTGATACTTCTCGCCCTGATTTAGGAGCCAAGANNGANGATCCTGACACACCTGAGTTATTTGACCCGACTTTTGTNCCTCTTTCTTTGGACTCTGATGGAGATGGCATTCCAGATACTATGGATTTGGATGATGATAACGACGGAATCTTAGATGAGTTTGAAGCTTGTTTCGATTTTGGGCTTGATGGAAGCTCTTTTGATAATGTAGAAAATCCAACAATTGGAAATAATAGTATAGATAAGTTTACAGACCTTACTCAAATTGCTCCTCCTTTTTCTGCTGTAAATAGCGATGGAGAGGTATTTGCTCCAAACATAGAGTATCCACAATACGTTGAAACAAAAGATGTTGATGGGGTATCGGTCACCATTGAGCATGGTCAATTTCTACAGTTGCTTCAAGGAAATGGTAATAACACTCTAAGTTATTGGGATGAACAAACACATACATCTACAAGTCCATTTGATAGAGTGGTGGTCATTGAAAATGTTTCCCCTAACACCACATATGAAGTAAGTTTTGCCCATAGAACTGGAAACATATACTTTACTGAGTATCAGCCAGGTGGACAAACCCTTCTTCAAGTTCAGTCGATGAATACTGACTATGAAGATTATCAATTGTTTGATCCAACACCCCACCCAGATTGGAAGAAAGAGACATTTAGTTTCACAACAGATAGTGAAACGACTCAAATGGCTATTTTGTTCTCTGCTTATGATCCAAATGCTGATGTTTCATTACATATTGACGCAATTTATTTTGATTACCAAGGAGGTTGTGATTTTGATGATGATGTTGACGGTGATGGTGTTCCAAACCACTTGGATCTTGATTCAGACAACGACGGAATTTATGATGTTGTTGAAGCAGGATTTGAAGCACTTGACACAAATTTAGACGGAATTTTAGATGCAAATGATACCGCTTTTGTTGATACAGATTATGATGAGATTCATGACTCAGTAATAGGTGTAGCTATCATTGATACAGATAATGATGGAACTTTTGATATGTTCGAGTTAAACTCAGACGGCGATAGTTGTTTTGATACAACAGAGGCGGGTTATACCGATCATAGTGACCCAAATTTAAGAGACGGAATTTTAGGGGAGGCCTCACCTGCGACTGTAGATGAAAAAGGTAGGGTAATTAACGTTTCAGATGGGTACACAATCCCAATTGATTTTGACAATTCGGGGGTATTAGATTACAGAGAACAAAGCTTTTATGGAGCATGTTTCAAGCCAGATATTGATGTAACAAAAACAATTTCATCAATAACAGACTCTGATGGTAATCCAAAAGACATTAACTCCTTATTGAACGTTGGAGATATAATTAATTATGAAATTCAAGTTGTAAATAATTCTTTAAATCCTATTGAGAACATTATAGTCAGTGACACTCTATCAAACCTAGCAAATAGTTTTGAACTACAAACTACATTTGTAGAGGAGTTAAATACTGGCAATCACGAGGAAGGAGATGTTTCTATTTCATCATTAGGCAACACATCAAACCCAAATAATTATACTATTGGCGCAGCACAACAAACTGGCAATGACATGCAGGCTGATAGTAATAATGGTTCTTATTGGAGTGATTTTTCATCCAGTAATGCTTGTGGTCTTTGTGGGTATTTTAAAATTTGGCACCCCAACCCGTCAAGTGTAGGGTCTGTTCAAAGTCCTAGTGGAACTAATGTACGCCTTAGTTTTTCTGAAAGAAATAAAGCTAATGGTGTAATGTCAACAGAAACATTCACACTCGATGGTGTTACTTACACTGTTACACACGGCTGGGCAGTACAGGGAATATATAGAATTGATATCGATTCGAGTCATCCTGATAAAGAATTTAAAGTTTCTACATATAATCAAAATACATATAATTATCATCATTATCAGAGACATAAAACAAGATCAACAGATTGGGGAACAATTAGATATTATCATAATGATTCTAGTTGGAGTGAGTCTCATGACATGTATTTTTATTTTATTCCAAAAAGTCCAGAGGTCTCAGAAAGAGTGAATGGGGAGTATACAAAGTCGAGTGATAATTTTACATATAACAGTTCTCAAGATAATACCTCAAACCCACATTACGAAACTTATCGTATAGGTGCTTATTATCATTTTACTACAACCACTCTTTATAAAAAGGGAGCGATAATTTATTACGCTGCCCGATATGATGTGAC
The DNA here is from genome assembly GCA_002715345.1 of Flavobacteriales bacterium. Taxonomy (GTDB): domain Bacteria; phylum Bacteroidota; class Bacteroidia; order Flavobacteriales; family UBA7312; genus UBA7312. Next base: position 3,297 of record PAYR01000028.1, read on the forward strand.
TGATTGGGTAGAAGCAGACCTTATCGGTGCTGCTCAAAACACTATGGAGTATGGAGGAGTGCTCAAACAAGATAATACTGCTGTGTACACCGCTCAACATACAGTTACTCAAGCAGATATAGATGCCGGGAATCTCTTATATAATGATGTTACAGTCACAGCCTCTTTATTTGTTTATAACGAATCTGATCCAGATGAGGAACCTCTTGAGGTAATTATAACCGATTCAATTGATAGTCCAGTTGAAACAAATCTAAATAGCACATCGGAACTTGAGGTTACAAAACAAGCAGATATTGATGATAAAAATAGAGATGGATTTACAAATTCAGGGGATAAGGTCACATATACCATTGACATTACAAACACGGGTACGCAAACAATAACTGGTCTTGAAATTGAAGATACACTTTCAGATTTAGATGGAAACCTAATTTCAAACCCAGATTTAGGCCAATTAACAATTAATACAAATTATGTTTATCATACGGATGATTTATATAATAATTTAAGGAGGTCTTATGGATCAAATTCGAGTACTGTAGGTCAACAATATTCTACTGAACCTCCTAATAACATATCAATTTATGTTGATCCTGATAATGACCACAATGAAAAAGGAGTTGGCATAATTTCAACTGGAGACAGTCCCGGATTTTTTTGGGGGAATAGCAGTAACGGATCCAATCCTATAGGGGTTCAATTAGAAAGATTTGATGGAAATTATAATTCATACTCAGAGGACCACATATTTTTTAACTCTTCATATAGTGGTGATTTAAATAATGGCGGGTATAGGTTAGAGCCTAATACGACATACACTCTTTCTGTGTATGCTAGAAAGAATGACAACTTTGAGGATTCAAATTTTAATTTATTCGCATATGATGGATTGGCAGGCCTTAATCATGTTCAAACAAATTCAATTATTGAAAATTCATTTAAATCAGAGGACTTTCTTGTCAGTAGCGAATGGAAAAGATATTCATTCACCTTTACCACAGGGGAGGTTAATTATCCAAATCACAATAATAATTTGAATGGGACTACAGGTAACAGTCAAATTGCCCACCCTCGCTTTGGTGTCATATTACCAAAAGGGGTGAACGATCCAACTAGAGGGAGAATATCCATTTGGGGCCTTCAGTTAGAGAAATCTTATAAACCCACAATGTATGTATTAAATGANGGGACAGATAAATATGATGACCCTAAAGAACANATAAACATATTTAAACAAAATAAATACACATTTAAATGGGGGTCTTTTAGTGAAAATTATAGTGATTCTATAACCTACCCAAAAGTAAGTTTAGGCTTAAGATCAGGGCGCAATTTTTCTTCACAATTTCTAGCTAGAAAAGTAACCGACAAATCACCAGCAATTATAGAGTACCCTGGCATTATTGGTTCTTTAGATGGAGGCCCTTCAAAAGAAAGTTTAAAAGCTCAAGATTGGGTTTTAAACAACTTTGTAAATAATAATCATAAAACCGACACTGATGACTATATTTCTCATTATATGGACAATAATGACTATTGGTATTCTAGAGGCTTTAACAGTGGTGGTTATGTAGGTTATGAAATAGAAAGTCAATATTATCAGTCTAATGATAATTATAATTGGTTATATCAAAATAATTATTATGATCAGTATATAGGTGAATATAATGGCACTAAGTATTGGTGGTCATATAGCTATACATCTCCATATTTTGCCCACGCTTACAACAAATTAGTAGATCTAGATTCTCAAACCCATTCGAATGCTACTCCTAACCCCAAAATATTTTTTACCCAATATCAAACTCAAGATGAATATAAATTTATAGCGGATCAAATTAGTAGGAGTGATCATATGTGGATAGGTCTTGTAAAAGAAAGAGATACTAGCGATAATCTAATTGCACACAGATGGTTAGGCCCTCAAGATAAACCAATTTTATTAGGACATTATAATGGGCATTCATATTTTTTCATTAGACAGTTGAAAACATCGGAAGAGCACACGACTTATGCAAATGATCTTGGAGCATATTTATTTAATCCAGACTCTAATGGAGAATTTAGTTTTATACAAGAAAACCTATTAGAAACAGAAAACTGGTCAGTACCTATAAATATAAATATTTATAATACATCTGACACCAAATACATGGATCAGGCTTTTGTTGGAATTCAATACAATACTGAAGGCTATTCAACATATAAACTTTCAGAATTTGATCAAACAAGTCAGGATGCTCAATTAAATTTTGATTATGGAATTGGGTCATTAGCACCTGGACAAACAATAACCCTAACATTTTCAAAAACAATTCTAGATTCAGAAATGGAACTTGGTGGTTACTCGAATAGCCTAACAGTTACAGCAAACAATGGAGTAAGTCAGGTTAGTGACGATCCAAACACAACTGAAGAAGATGACCCAACTGTTGTCAATTTTGATGTTGTTAAAGAACTTGAGGTAATTAAAACCGCCGTGGTTATCGATAACGACCCTTCTGAAAACACCTTTAACAGTGTAAATGATACAATTAAATACACAATTGAAGTAAAAAATACGGGTACAGTACCACTTTATGGACTTACACTTACAGATAGCTTAACAACTAGGGGAACTTTTGACCCAGCTGACCCAACTCTCGAATTCCAAAACAAATCAGTTCCAGCAGCAGAATCTTTAGCGTCAATTTGGGCTTATTGGAGAGATGAGCCAAACAATGGTAGCACCAGTTATAAATATGCCGCATATTTCTGGAGCGGCAATGGAGGATTGTATCTTGACGATTTTGAGGTAGGTATCAATAATAATTCAAATAAAAAATATGTAGCAGAAAGTGATGATCCAACCTTAACTTCAATTCCAGGTTATACGCACTTAGGTGTTTATAACGGGCATAGTTATTTTAGTAGAAACACTGCAGATTATTGGTATGATCAAGCTTCAGCTGCAGCTAATAATTCCAATTCTATTTACATGCTTCTTATTGAATCTGTAGAGGAGTTTGAGGCTGTAAGAGAAATGTTATATAACAAAGGGGTTAATGAGGATCATTGGATTGGACTTTTACAAAAAAAGAATCAAACACAAAAAAATGGATGGTTCTGGATAGGAAAAGATAATGACCCTGGTGCAGTAAATGCCTATGATCCCGCCAATCATGAAGGCACCGTTTCGGCTAGTTCAGAAACAGCTGATAATTATCCTTTCTATTTTGAAGATCATTTTGAATTAGATTCTACCAACGATGGAACATTAAACCCTGGAGAGATAGCTAATTTCACGGCTAGTTATGTTATTGAGCAGGATGCAGTTACAAGCGGAGGAGGATTTATAGACAATACCGTTTTGGCTAAAGCAAAATCGACTGCTAGTCAAGACGATTTTGATGTTGAGGACAGATCTGATGGAGATACTGACCAAGTGGATGGAGATGATGATGGGGACTTTGAAAACGATCCAACAGTTATATCACTACCAAGTTTTAAAGTAACAAAAATATCAGACATAAATGATGATAATGGTGAGAGTGGAACGAATGCTGGAGATACGATTACATACACGATTGAAGTAACAAACACTGGAGGAGAAACTCTTAGTAATATTTCATTTGAAGACACTTTTGTTGATGCAGATGGAAATGTGCTGTATTATGATCCAAGTAATATCTCTCCAAAAACAGGGGCTGTATTTGATCATCAGGGGAATAGTTATGAATATGTCACTTTTAATTCCTCTGTTCATAATGTTGCCTTACAATATATGACCTCAAACTATGGACCTACAACCTACACAGATGGCACCCCTATTCCACAGGTTGTAGATCCAGACCAATGGAAAGTATTATCAACAGGCGCATGGAGATGGGCAGATCCAAGTGATCCAGTAAAAGGTAAACTATACAACAAATATGCAGTCGACGGAATACATGACACTGACCCAGATACTCCTAATAAACAATTTGTAATAGATGGATGGAGAGTTTCTTCGAGAGATGATTGGGAAGGGCAATCAATAAAATCATATTTTAAAGAATATGGTTACCTAAATTCGGGCACCAATTCGGCCTCAATTCCTTTTCTAAACCAAACATTAGCATCAAAAGATTATTGGCAAGCAGGCGTCATAACTAACACAAATAACACTAACCTTTCTGGACTTAACATAATACCATCGGGTTATGTTGATGCTAACACAGGAATAACACAAGAGCAAAACCAAGCTGCTTATCTGCACGCCTCCGATGAATTGTTTGCACTAAAGCTAAGATATAATACCTATGCACCCGAATCTATTAGTTATGATGATCGACTTGGTATGAGTGTAAGACTAGTGAGGGATTATACGCTAGAGATAAATACTGATTCATCATTAAATAGTTCTTATGGTAAACCATTAGAAGCAACCCCAATTATATCTGCTAGTCCATATAGCTATTCTCAAAGTTTATATCCCAAGGAAATTCTGGGGGATCTTAAAACAATAAATAAGATTACTTGGTTAATGCGTACTGATCAGACACTTGGAAATTACAGTGATGAATGGGAAATTTATATAGCAGAAACCGACGATACTCAATTAGGTACTAATGCATGGCTTTCACATTCTGATTTCACAAAGGTTTTTCATGGCAACGTAAAAGTGTCATCCCAAATCTTTGGTCCTTCTTCATACGGAACACAACGAAAGCAAATTGTAGTAGATCTTGATAAAGAGTTTACAAGGAATCCAAATAAGAATCTAGTTATTGCTGTTAGAGATATTAAAGCTAACAGTAACTCTCCATCAACTACTTTTGAAACGAGAAGGCATAATAATCCAAACCATCGAAAAACATTGACGCTAGGTTCAAATGATCTAATAGATTTAGCTTCACTACCTACTAATCCAACTTCTTCATATAATAATCCATGGATATTTTTAGAGGGGACAACCGAACCAGGAATTGAATACTCGCAATCAACCATCACTAATGATGCTGGAACTTTAGCTCCCGGGGAAACAGAAACTTACACAGCTACATATACAATTACTCAAGACACATTTGATTCTGGTGGAGTTTCTAACTCTTTGACTGTATCTTTTGAAAATGATGATGGGGATATCATCTCGGATGTTAGTGATAATGATAATGATGAGACAAATGGAGGGGACACACCAACAGATGATTCGTTTACGCAGAACCCAGATGCTACAGTATTAAAATCAGTTACTGTTATTGATAATGGAGACACTTTTGATGGACTTGATGATCTACTTCAATATGAAATTGAGATAAAAAATACTGGGGATGTTACCCTTACTAATATTTCACTTTTAGACTCACTTACTGATTTTGCAGGTGAGGACTTAACCTTAACAGATGGGCCAACATATTTATTTAATGGAACCAAAGGGATTGATGCATCAAAAATTGATAGGTTTAAAGTAGGGGATAATTGGTTTGAGCTTGTAAGAGAGAAAAAGACCTATTTACAGGCAAAAGCGCTTGCTCAAAAAAGAGGGGGTAAATTATATCGCCTCAAGCTTACCTCAGTTGGTGATTCTACAGAAAAAGATGTATTGATCCAGCAAATTCTTGACACCCTTCAATACAGGCAAGATGACTTATCAAATACTGTAATCAATGAGGATGACCCTACTTCAACTACTCCGAAAAACTACTTATGGATTAATGGCGAGGATATAGACCAAGAAGGTTATTGGAATCATATTGACTTTGACGGCACTAAAGTTCCATGGGAAGATTTAATGATCAGTTTCACAGCTGCTCAACAAGAGGATGAGAATGGAGCAACAATGGCTGAGAATAATCTGAATGAGCAAGATGCACTCGGCTGGGCTCTAACAGAACCATACGGATGGAATGATGTTGATGTTGATAATGAGCTTTATTATGTTATTGAGTATGGTACTAATAATATTGACTGGATTGGATCTGGACAGACAACTTTAGAGCCGGGTGAATCGATGCTATTCTCTGCTGAATTCAAAATTGATAATCAGGCAGTTGAAGCAGGAGGGGTTAAAAACAGAGCTACTGCCACGCTTACTAAACCAGATGGAGATCCTTTGGTTGTACAAAGTGATGACCCTAATACAGCTGAACAAGACGATTCGACTGATGTTGAGCTAATTTATCCTTCGATTAATGTCATTAAAACAGTTGATAAAATCAGCAGAACGGTTGGTGGGGTTACAACTGACACCATTGCGCAAAATGAAGTCATAGCAGGGGATAAGATTACATTTAATATTGAAGTTGAAAACACAGGAAACAAACCTGTTGTTAACCTAGAGGTATTTGACACGATCACGGACTCTAGAGACATGCATAAGGTTAGACTTACTGATATTCTTATAATATCCGATAATGGGGTTGCTGTTGATGAAACGGATGAAGATACTGCCAATGATTTCGATGGTGAACTCGGGGTAGGAGAATCACTTATTTACCAAATTGATTACGTTATTGCGGACTCTCTCTCTGTTGTACCAATTATTATAAACTCCGCCAAGGTAGTTGGGCAGACGATTGTAAATGAGGGAGAGGCAGATGAGTATATATTAGAACCTTCTGACATTTCAGACGATGGACTCACAGGTGATGATGATACTGGCGATGACCCAACAAAAGTTTATTTAGCACCTAATCCTGTTATTGAGGCAATAAAAACAATTAGTCAAATTAAAAAAGCTCCTGATTTTATTGATGATGTAGCACAGGGAGATGTAAATATTGGAGATAAAGTCTTTTTTGACATTGTAGTAGCCAATAAAGGGAATTGGCCACTTGTAAACATTCAAGCAGTAGATACAATCACTCACTCAAGAGGAGGCACTAAGGACATACTCACCAATGCATTACAACTTGAGTCAGATGCAGGGGTGTTAATTTCAAATGCAGAACCATTCGACAATGTTTTATCGGCAGGTGACTCATTAGTTTATAAACTTGAGTACGTAATTCCATCGACTGCTGCGATTTCACCAATTTTATCAAACTCTTTTGAGATCACAGCAGATGTAGAAACTGACTATGACGGAGATGAGGTTATGGAGCTTTACGAAACAATCTCTGACATCTCTGATGATGGTGACACAGGAGATAGTGACACAGGAGATGACCCGACTGACATATTGATGACTCCACTTCCTGAACTTGAGGTGATAAAGACTGTTCACGAAATTTTAAGAAAAGACACTGATGGAAATTACTCAATTCAAGTCAATGACAATGTACAAGTTGAGGACAAGATAATATACCATATATCTGCAATCAACAATGGTAACTGGCCACTTGTGGTTGATAAATTTGACACGACCGATTTATCTAACCCTCCAAGTATTCGTGATACGATTGTAGATTCAAATGGAAATAATAAACTTGGTCTAACCCCAATAATCTTTGAAGACGCAGGGGTTACTGTAGATCAAAATTCTTTTGATGGGGAGATAGCGGCTGGAGACACAATAAAGTATGTGGTTGAATATGTTATTTTAAGTTCTTCTTCAAATGCGGCATTTATTTCCAATTACGCTGAGGTGACGGCAGAAATTTACAAAGATGGGACTTTGGTTGATACTATATCTGACCTTTCTGATGATGGTGACACTGGAGACGAAGATACAGGTGACGACCCTACTGATGTGGACCTTGCACCAGATCCTCAGATAACTGTTACAAAGACAGTTCAAGAAATTTTAAGAAAAGATGCTGATGACGAGTATACCATAGTCGTCAGTGATGATAATCTTGAGGTTGATGACCTTGTGAAGTATACGATTCTTGTAGAGAACACAGGAAACCTTCCGCTGACTAATCTTGTATTAAATGATTCGTTGTATAATTTACAAAACGAGTTTAGCTTAGAGCTTAGCCTAACTTATGATAGTGCTACTAACCCAAGTGTTGCGGATTGGGTTGAAAATGAAGTAGGCACACTGATTCCAGGTGAAATTGAAAACTATACTACCGAGCATTCAATTGTTCAGATTGATATAGATAGTGGAGGAATATTAAACTCAGTTTTTGCAACTGCAATTGATCCAGATGATACGGAAGTTAATGATGTTTCAGATGGAGACACAGATAGTCAAGATGGAGATGGGGATTTAGATTTTGAAAATGATCCTACAAAGACCTTAATTTCTCAATCGCCTTTAATTGAAGTCACTAAGACGCAGAGAATAAGAGAAAGAGATACTGAGTTTATTTCATTTGGTGCAACCACAGGCACATCACTAAGCAATTGGAATAATGATGCCGTTGGAGGAGGCAACGGAAATTATAATGATGGATTTATTTCTACTCGTACTATTTCTAAGCCAGGAGAGTTTTTCGAAATTAAAACTCGGGGATATAATAATCATGACTTTGTATTTGGCCTTGTAAATGCAAATGACTATTCAACAGAAGAAGTCAAAAATTATTTTGATGAATCCCATCAACTAAACATTTCTGAGCCATATGCAAAATTCTTCTACATTGGAGCATATTATGAAGATGGTGGAGATAGGATTACATGGGATCCAATGGATATATATGTAGATCCTCAAGGATCATCCGCCAATTTCACAAAATTGGAGCACGATCCTTACGCATTTAATCCAAATTATAGAAGGATCAGATCTACATCTAGGTTACGAGTGGGATTTGATGAAAACGGAAAGCCAACTATATGGGCTTACTCATTAAATCCAGGAAGTCATAATCAAGCTGGTCTTGATAATAGTGAACACCCAAATCCAACTTATGAATTTTTGAAACAATTGTGTTTAGGCGAATCATATGATTCTACCCAAGAGTATCATTTTATGTTTAAAATTTGGGGGACGTCTGAATCTTATATCGATTATTTGGAGATTGACACCGAAGATAGAGGGGTTCTGTCTGATGAAATTGTATATGATATTACAGTTGAGAACAAAGGAAATGTAACATTAAGCGATTTAGAGTTAAAAGATCATTTACAAGAATATACGCTAAACAACTCTTTCATTCTTGATGAGCAAAGTGCAGCGGATACAAATTTAGACATAGATCAAACTTATTATTACACTCTTTTAGACGGTGTAAAATCAATTGAAGCTACTGAAAACAAAGGGGTACTGGCACCAGGTGAAAAAGAGATATATAAAGTTCGGTTCACCGTTGATCAAGCTGCAATTGATTCGAAAATTCTACTTAACTCTGTAGAGGCAACAGCAAGTTCACCCCCTGATGGAGAGGGTGATATTCAAGATATTTCGGATGGAGATTCTGATCCTCTTTTAGATTCTGAGTATATAGTTGATGGAATTACTGATAATGATCCCACAGTAACTATCCTTGAAACAAATCCTTCTTTAGAGGTTATTAAAACGGTATCGGCCATTTATGATTCAAGCGAACAAGCAAGAGACATCGGCTCCAATGTTGATTTAGGTGATCGGATAGTCTATTCAATTACTGTTACAAATACCGGGGATACAAATATCACGGACATTGATTTAGTGGATCAAATTTCTGACGGTAGAGGAAACGTGATTAAAGAACTCTCAGAAACTTTCTCATATTACCAAAGTCTGACAGGGTTAAAAAATCTAGAGGATTATTATAATGCTTTAGCTCCAACAGAGTATGTGAACTTTACAGTTAGCTATACCGTTGATGCAGATGGTTATGGAACTGAATTATTAAGTAACTCAGTTACAGCGACTGGTTCAACTGGAGGTGAAACAGGAAATGTTGTAGATATTTCTGATGACGGTGATACAGGACCTGATGATACTGGAGACGACCCGACAATTGTTTACACATCTCCTGATCCGAAGATGCAAGTGGTGAAAACATTTGAGATTCTCGATAATGGGGATGATATAGATGGCCAGGGTGATACAGTTAAGTTTAAAATAACGGTTACCAATACAGGAAATAGGGAACTATCAGGCCTTACCTTAAACGATACGCTTGAGAATAATGTTCCAACAGACTTAAGTGCTGAACTTGAGGGGCCATTCCAAACGGATTCAAGTCTTGGCTCAGCTGAAGGCACCCTTAAGATTGACGAAGTTGCAGAATATATCGCATTCTATGTTATCACAGAAGCTGATGCGAATAGTGGTAAATTAATAAATACAGTCACAGCCACAGCGTCTAGTCCAGGAAATACTGACGATGTTGAAGATGTTTCAGATGATGGAAATGAGCTCTTCGATGGACCAGACCCAGATGATGATCCAACGAATGATCCTACGGTTGTCAACATCAATTCAGATGCAGCTATTAAAGTTGTAAAGACAGTTCATGACATTTTAGACAATCCTCTCGGAACACCTGATGGGGTACTAGGTGCTGATGATATAATTGTGTACCGTATTACTGTTGAGAACATTAGTGATGTGGAAGCTGAAAACACCACTCTGAAAATTACAAATCTAACCGATGTATTGGTCAATGGAGATTGGGATAACACATTAGCAGGCCAGCTTTCATATACTAGCCCAATTACATATTTATCTAGTCCTGCTCCTCCTTTAGGGTCAACAGTTGATAGCCTTGTTGTTAATGACAAATTAACCTATGAAGCTAGATATACCATTACATCGGCGGATGTTTCATCTGAGTTTTTAAGTAACCAAGTATTGGTAGAAGCTAAAACGCTTGACGAGGTTACAACAGTTTATGATTTGAGTGACGATGGTAATAATTTCGATGGGAACACCTCTGATGATGAGACAATTACTGAACTAACTTTTGACCCTTCTATTAAAGTTACTAAAACCTATTCAATCATTGGAGATGGTGATGATGACCCTGAAGTTGGGGAGACGATTCAGTTTACCATTAATGTGAAAAACACAGGTAACGTTTTATTATCAAATATTACAGTTGACGATATATTTTCTGACCTCAATCAAACGACTAATGCATTAAGTCTGAACAATCCACCACAATTTGATTTTAATGATGATGGGTCACCCCAGGGAAGTTTGAAAGCAGGTGAGACTGCTAGATATTCTGCATTCTTTACAGTTAATCAACTTGCTGTTGATTTAGGGGGGGTACGAAACCAAGTAACTGTTACAGCAAGTAGCCCTAACAATACAGATGATGTTGAAGATGTTTCAGATGATGGTGATGATGATGACGAAAATTTAGTTAACGACCCTACTGAAGTTCCAATTACAAGACTGCCCGAGTTATTGGTCACAAAAGTCGTAGATAGTATTAGCCATCCAATTGGTAATGACAATACGATCACTGATTTGTTTGATACCATATATTATAAAATAAGTGTTGAAAACACAGGAAATGTGACGTTGACAAATGTCACAGTTGAAGATGTTTTAGAAAATGCTGATGGGTTACCACTTACTTTGACTACACAACCACAGTGGAGTAGTTCTAATGCAGGTTCGAGTTCTGGAACTCTTAAGCCTAATGAAACTGCGATTTATCTAGCCACATACACCATTGATTCAGCGGGAGCAGATTCAGGCGGAATTATCAATACTGCCAATGTCACAGCGAGTTCACCAATTACAAGCAACGATACCTTTGGTTCGGGATCGGTTACAACTACAACGACAGAAGCTCCATCGATTTTTGTTGAGAAAATTTATACGATTATCGAAAACGGTATAGCTGGATATAACCCCAACGATATTGTTCAATATGAGTTTAGTGTTGAAAATACAGGTAATGTAACACTTACAAATGTTGATTTCACGGATGTATTTACTAACAGAAAGACTATTCCTGAATCACTTGACTTTACCAATGGACCTTTCTACACAGGGGCATCATTAGGCTCTGCAGATGGAACACTTAAACCTGGAGAGAAAGCCAATTATATGGCCCTGTTTAATCTCACTCAAGATGCTGTAGATGCTGGCGGACTCGATAACTCAGTCACATTTACAGCTCAAAGTCCGGATGGAGTTGAAGTTACAGATAGTGACCAAGCAGAGCTGATAATCACTCCAATTAAATCTCTTGAGGTCATAAAATCAGTTGAAACAACAGACAATAATGGAGATAACATTATTGGAGGTGATGATCTTTTGGAGTATACCATCACGGTTACAAATACCGGTAATGTCACACTAACTGACCTTACTATAACCGACACCTTTACCGATGGTGATACGCCAGCTAACAACCTATTATTCGATGATAATACGGCTATCCCTCAGTTGACAGGATCAACAGATAATACGTCTAATAGTACAACATTAAACGTTGGTGAGACAAAAACCTATACAGCTACATACACTGTTGAAGAATCAGCAGCAGCAACAGGCAGTATTGAAAATCAAGTATTGGTTCAAGCAAGAAGCCCGGAGAGTGCGACACTTGATGTAAATGACCTAAGTGATGATCCTGCAACTGAAATAGCTGATGATAAAACAATCGTATCAACAGAATTCATATCGGACATTAAAGCAACCAAAACATATTCGGTAAGCGATATAAATAATGACAACAAAACAGGTGCAGGAGATCAGGTTACTTATACGGTAACAGTTGAAAATAAGGGGAACACGGTGTTAGACTCCTTAGTCATTAACGATACCTTTAAAAATGGTGACGACGTTCTACTCTATTTTGATGATGATACTGTTCCAACAAACGACCTGATTTATGTTAGTTCATTAATTAATGATGCAACGATTATTGATGATGTAGCAGACCAAGGTGTATTATTAGTTGGTGAGGTAGAAACTTACACTGTGGTCTATGATATGATAACAGCTGCCGATGAGGAGTCTGGTAGTCTGATCAATACAGTAACCGTGACAGCAAAGAACTCTGAGGGAGAGATTGTTGATGATGTTAGTGACAATGGCATCTTTGGAGACGGGAATGTAGAGGATGATGAAACTGTGATAACATTTGCTCCTAACCCAGAGTTAAGGGTCACCAAAGTTGACTCCATTTCTATTGATGCAATTAACGACGGAAAAGGGCCTGAAACCGGTGATACTATTTTATATACGATTACTATTGAAAACACTGGTAATGTTACCCTATCTGGGATTAATCCAACAGACGAAATAAGGGATGGTGATGGGGTGTTGATTGGAGATGGAATCTTGGCACTGTTGTATGACGATAATTACATTGGTGACAATGACGATCTGGGTCCATCATCAGAGGGTATTTTAATAAGTGGTGAACGTGCAGTTTATACCGCTACTTATCAAATCACACAAGAAGTAGAAGAAACCGGTTTTGTATCAAATGTTGTAACTGTTACTGCAAATGGTCCTGATGATGTAGGAAGTATCACAGCAGTTAGTGATGACCCTGACACAGAAGAAGAGGGAGATCCAACGGTTACACAAATGCATGCCAGTCCGAACATGACGGTTGTTAAAACCGCAACAGTAGTTGATGGAGATGATGAAACAATCTTGGCTGGAGACCTAATCCAATTTAACATCGCAATCACAAACACGGGTAATGTTGATCTTATTGATTTAACATTGGAAGACACATTAAAAGATGGTTCTGGCGATACGATTTTAACTGATGGCTCAGCATTGCTGCCAACTTTATTCTCTGGATCTGATCAAGATTCTCCAAGAGGTTCATTGAAAGTTGGGGAAACGGCAACTTACCTAGCATATTATCTCATATCACCAGAAGTAGCGAGTACAGGTTCGATTCATAACCAAGTGTTAGCCAAAGCAAAAATACCTGGAACTAGTTCCGGATTTGATGTTGAAGTACTGTCAGATGATGGAATTGTTGAGACCCCAACAGATAATACAACCACAGATGTTTATATCACCGCTGATCCATCCATAGAGGTGACCAAAGAATTTACCTATACAGATAACAATAGTGATGGTAAGATTGGACAAGGCGACACAATAAATTATGAGATTACTATAGCAAACACAGGTAATGTTAAATTAATTAACCTCGCTGTTCTTGATACAATCGTTGACAATAATAACAATCCACTTTCGCTGACATTGAATGCAGATGGGGATAGCTTAATCTTATCGTCAGGTTATGAAAATGATGAATTAAATAGTGGAGCATTTGCTGTCTATACAGCAACTTATGTAATCGAAGAATCTGCAGCCAATTCAGGGGCGATTATCAACCAAGCATTTGTAACAGCTGAAACCGCTCAAGGTCAGTCTGTAGCGGACACCTCAGACAATGGTGACGATACAGACGGTAACGAAGAGGACGACCCAACTATTACGCCAATTGATGCAAACCCTGGTATTGAAGTCATTAAAACAGCTGACATCACTAGTAATGCAGTAGTCAACGACACAATTAACTATACTATTACAGTTAAAAACATAGGTAATGTCAACCTTACATTTGACCCAACTGAAGATATTTTTGATAAGCTCACAGATGGAGATAATAATGACTTAGATTACACAACGTATCTATCAACAAGCGACGATTTGAGCTCCATTGCTCCAAGTGAAACCGTTACTTTCACAGCAAGCTTTATTGTATCTTCTGAAGCTTCAATTTCAGGTAGAGTTGAAAATCGAGTCACGGTATTTGCTCATACCCTTGATGGACTCAATACGGTATTCGATATTTCAGATGATGGTGACACAGGGGATGGAGATACTGGAGAAGATCCAACGATTACAACTATGTTGGCTGACCCCAAGATTGAAGTGATTAAAACCCAAGAAATTATTGATGATGGTGATGACGTTGTTGGTGGATTAAGTGATTTAGTCAAGTACACAATTACAGTTGAAAATATAGGTAATGTTGATATCACTAACCTCGCGGTGAATGATGTTCTTTCCTCAATTGATCTAAATAATACAATTTATGATTCTTCTTCACCAAGTGATGATGTATTCTTTGATGGCCCATATTTCATAGGTTCTGAAAAAGGCGCATCAGTTGGAGAACTCGTCGTTGGGGATACCGCAACATATCTTGCATTCTATAGAATCACGCAAGAAGATGTAGACGGCGGCGGAATCTCAAACACTGTCAAAGCAATTGGAACAAGCTCTGAAGGCAATGTCGAAGACGATTCCGATGATGGTGATACAGGCGATGGTGATACTGGAGATGACCCAACAGTATTGTCAATTACAGCTGCCCCTGGCATTGAAATCACCAAAAAAGCTGAAGTTACTACAGATGATGATGGAGAAGTTGGGGTTGGAGATACCATTACCTATACAATTAAAGTAACAAACACTGGTAATGTAACACTCACCGATGTGTTTGTGCAAGATAATATGACAGCTGGTGATGAAGTTACTGTCTTAGACTTAACTAATCCAATTACTCCAGCGGATTCACTTACAATTAATGTAGGGGAGACAAAAACCTATACGGCAACATATGAAATCAGTCAAGCTGCAGCAGATAGTGGAAGAATTATCAATACTGCAACTGTTACGGGAACAACTCCTTCTGGAGACGAAATTCAGGATGATAGTGACGACCCAACGACCACGGCTGATAACGATCCGACAATTGTAACCATACAACCAGAGCCGTTACTAGAAATCACAAAAGCGGCAGTGGTCGATGATGGAGACGATGATATTTTAGGAGTAGGAGATACAATTACTTACAACATAAGAGTAAAGAATACAGGAAATACTATCCTTACTAATGTGTCCATATTGGACACCCTGACAACATTTCAAGGGTTGAGTTTATCACTAGATAGTCTTCCACAGTTTGTTGAATCATATAAAAATGGGACAATATTCGCTTCCACATCTTTCCCAACTACATCTACCTTACAAGTAGGTGAAGAGGTTGAGTTTGCGACCACATATACAATTTCTTTACAAGCGGTTAATGCAGGTGGAGTTTCTAATACAGTTACTGTCACTGCTCTCGATCCTGAAAACAATGAAATTGAAAAAACAATCAGTGAAGCAGTTGTAAATGAAATTACCCAAACCCCAGAGCTGACTGTTATTAAGGAATACCAGATTGTTCATCAACCAGGTACAGATTCTGAGGTATCTTCTGGGGATACAATTGTATACACGATAACAGTAGAGAACACTGGAAATGTAACAGTTACCGATATTACCCTAACAGACGAGCTTACAGACGGATTAGGAAACCAATTAAACTTTACTTCTGGGGGACCAACTGTTTGGGAATCATTTGACTTGGATCCTAATAATTCAACAACATTAACTGCTAGTTACTCGATTACTCAATCGGTTTCAGATAGTGGAAAAGTTTCAAATACTGCTACTGCAACAGGTACAACTCCTACTGGAGCAACTATTGAAGATATTTCTGACGATGGTGATACGAGTTTAGGAGATACGGGATCTGACCCAACTATTGTTGATATCGACCTTAGTCCAGAGATTAGTATCGAAAAGACATCAGATGAGCCATCAGATGGCACATGGGATTTAGGTGATACGATTACCTATACCATAGCTATAGAGAACACAGGTAATGTAACTCTTAGTGATGTAACAGTAACGGATATGTTAGAGTCATTAGCTACCCCAGCTGATACCTTGACATTGAACTCTGGTCTTGCATACTCAGGCACAGGTACGTTTGATGGTGTATTGGATGTAGGCGAGACAGTGAGTTATGAGGCGACCTTTGATATTACTCAGGCAGCGGTAGATGCCGGAGGAGTTAAGAACACAGCCAGTGTAACGGCCAAGGACTCAAAGGGCAACCCATTAACCCCAGTGTCAGATTCAGACACAGACATCATTCAGCGCAATGCAGATATGAGTGTTGCAAAAACAATTACAGCTATAGGCGGCAATACTGATGGTAAGATAGGTGTGGGTGATGTGATCCAATACAAGGTAGTTGTAGAGAACATAGGTAATGTTACACTAACTAACATACAAGTCGTTGACAGCTTGCGATTGGGATCGCCCACAGCCACGCCAGTTGATAATACGAACTACGACTCCCCATCGGGCGTAGATCTGTGGACACAAAACCAGACGTTATTACCAGGCAACTCGGCCACCTATGTAGCATGGTTTGTCATAGATGACACTGCTGCCAGTAGCGGTCAGGTGATTAACACCGCAACAGCAACAGCTGACACACCACTAATGGATGATGATGGTGACATTGTGGAGTTGGAGAAGAGCGATCAAATTTCACAGGCGATAGATCCGCTACCATCGATAGTAGTTAGTAAAGCAATAACAGCTCTTAACGATGGTGGAGACGGGTTAGACGTAGGAGAGACGGTATTGTACACCATCACGATAACCAATGATGGAAATACACCTCTAACGGCTGTTGATTTGGAAGATATAATTACGGACCTGGATGGCACAGCATTTACGGACCAAACAGCAGTAGGATTAACTTATATACGTTCTAGTTTTGATGAAGATAATAATGCAGACACAACAACGAGCTTCCCAGATAACCAGACACTACAGCCAAATGAAGGTGCAACCTATGAAGCCTTACTAACGATTGACCAGTCGATGATTGACGCTGGAGGTGTTATCAACACAGTCTCAGTGTCAGGGTTTGATGTAGACGAAAAGCTTACAGCAGATGGTTCTTCACCAGAAATTCTTATTGCGGCAGTACCTTCATTCACAGTGACCAAGGAGTCAGATGTTGTCCATGTCGGCAGTGAAGATATAGCAGATCGGGTTGTTCGCGCAGAGGACATGATTGATTATGTGATTACGATTACCAACACAGGTAACGTGACACTTACTAATTTGGTTGTCAAGGATATTCTCATAGATGGTGCAGGCAATGCATTAGACCTTAGGACAAGTCCTGGAACTATTGATCTGAGCCAGTGGACGATTGCTTCTCTAGCTCCAGATCAAGTCATGACATTTAATAATGTATCGTATACCATTGGAGAGACTGCTGCGCTTACAGGCAGTATTAGCAACACAGCTCAAGTCACGGCTACGATTCCAGATGGTACAGAGGTTACAGTTAGTAGCGAACCAGAAGTAGTCCAGACGGATTTAATTGCTGAGATTACAGTGACCAAGGATGAGAACCTTATTGGAGACGGTGAGTTAGGGGATGTGATTGATTACACGGTTGTTATAGAGAACACAGGAGAGGTACCGGTTGTTGACATTGAGGTTATTGATTCGATGACAGTAGGTAATGGTACAACGCCACTGTATTTAACCTCACCACCTCATTCAGTTACCGACAACACGCCGTGGGATCTAGTGACCTTAGAGGTAGGAGAGAAGGTTACCCTTTCAGGGTTCTATGTAATTGATCAGTCAGCGATAGATTCAGGTAGTGTCATTAACAGAGTATTTGCTACAGGGTCTGATCCAGATGGTCAGGACGTGACAGGAGACAGTGTTGCGATAACAAGTATTTCTCAGTCTGCATCGATTTTGGTGACCAAGACAGCCTCACCAACTACAGACAACTTTATTGTAGGCGACACGATTACCTACACTATAGGGATTAAAAACATTGGCGGGGTTAATTTGAACACCCTCAACATTACAGACACCTTAAAGGATAAATCTGGAGTATTACTCGATTTGGATGGTAATCCAAATGCAGATTGGACATCGTATTTCACAGGGTCAAGTTTTGACGATGATGGTGATAGTGGCACAGTCACGAACTTTAGTACGGATACGGCATATCACACTTCAGATCTTCAGCCAAATGAAGAGGTAACATTTACAGCGATATACATTGTTGAACAGGATGCGATTGACGCAGGTGGTGTTGAGAACATAGTTACTGTGACAGCCACGGCGGATGATGGTGATAACACTCCAGCGCAAGACACTACCAATGAGCCGGTGGTTACGGATATGGCTCAGACTCCAGGGATATCTCTTACCAAGGAGATTACCAACATAGCGGATTCTCCGTTTAGCACAGGGGATATCATACGATACTCGATTGTTATTGAGAATACAGGTAATGTAACCTTAACAACTGTGACGCTAACGGATGATCTTACAGATGGTAATGGTAATGAGTTAGACTTAACAAGCCCACAAACGTTTGATGTTTTCACTCTTGAACCAGGGGAGATAAAAACAATTGAGGCGAGCTATACTGTAGAGCAGTCAGCAGCAGACACAGGGGAGATTAACAACACAGCCAGTGTAGTTGGTACGGCGCCAGACGGCACAACAGTAAATGACTCACAGACAGATGTACAGGCGCTAATCGACCTTAGTCCGTCGCTAAGTATCGAAAAGACATCAGATGATCCATCAGATGGCACGTGGGATTTAGGTGATACGATTACCTATACCATAACTGTAGAGAACACAGGTAACACTACTCTTACTGGGGTTACAGTAAGTGATACAATATCAGACTCAGCGGGCGTTGCACTATCGCTCACTACAGGACCTACTTATGGAGGCACGGGTACGTTTGATGGCATCTTGGATGTAGGCGAGAGCGTAATTTATGATGCTACGTTTGTAATCACCCAGCAGGCGGTTAATGCGGGAGGAGTGTCGAATACAGCGAGCGTAACGTCCAAGGATCCATCAGGCTCAGATGTAACAGACAGTACTGATAGTGCCACTGAGGATCTGATCCCACGCACAGCTTTAATGACAGTTGTAAAGACAGCAGATGTAGATGACAATGGCGACACTAAAAATGGAGTAGGTGATGTGATTCAGTATACTGTTACTGTTACTAACACAGGTAATGTAACACTCACGGATGTAGATCTATCGGATGAGTTACGCTTAGGATCGTCTACGGCTAACGTAGAAGACAACACAGGTAATGACTCACCAGCTGGGGTTGATCTATGGACACAGGATCAGACGTTACTACCGGGCGAGTCGGCTACATATGTTGCATGGTACATAATAGACGACACAGCAGCAAGCAGCGGTAAGGTAATCAACACAGCGATTGCAACAGCAGACACTCCACTATCGGGTGATGACGCTACCCTTAGCGTAACAAGTAACGAGGCAGTAGTAGATATCGCTCCGATACCATCGATAGCGATCACAAAGACATCTTCAGTTGATCAAGTAGACACTGGTAACACAACGATTGATGTAGGCGATCAGATTAGTTATACAATTGTTGTTACTAATGATGGTAACACAGCTCTTACAGGTGTGGATATTACCGACACACTAACAGCTATTGGAGGAGCAAGCTTATCACTAGATGCAGTACCAGTATTTGTAAGTTCAACAGATGCAAACACAACCTTTACCAATGATACCAGTACAAGCGTACCGACATTACTGGTAGGCGAGGCAGTAACCTTTGGAGCAACATATACAGTTACTCAGGCTGCGATCGATGCAGGAGGTGTATCCAATACAGCAAGTGTTGTTGGATATGATCCGGATGGAGAAGCGGTTAGTGATACTATTGACGATCCAGTCGTTGACCAGATCACTCAGACACCATCGATTGAGGTTACTAAGGAAGCTTCTGTAACTCATGTAGGCGACGCGGATGCCGCAGACCGTGTTGTACGTGAAGACGATATAATAAATTACACCATAACGATTACGAACACTGGTAATGTCACCCTTACTGATCTAGCGGTTGTTGATGCTCTTACGGATGGCGATGGTAATGACTTAGTTATGACAAGTGATCCGACTAATCAGTGGACGATTGTGAGTCTAGCTCCAGGTGCTGTTCAGACTTACACGCCATATTATACGATTGGCTCGGCGGCTGCCTTGACAGGAAGTATAAGTAACGTAGTAACAGTTACTGGAGACACGCCAAACGGCACTGATGATATCACAGCGGTTAGTGATGATCCAAATGACACGACTTCAGATCAGGATCCAACGGTTGTAGAGACAGACTTGTTTGCATCCATTACAGTCACCAAGCAAGATCAGCTGATAGACAATGGGGATAATGAAGCTGGCGCAGGAGACTTAATTGAGTACACAGTAATCGTGACCAACACAGGAGAAGTACCTGTTACCGATATTGAGCTTGAAGACAATCTAAGATCTGGTAATAATACCACTTTATATTTGTCTTCGCCAAACCATAGTGCAGGAGATCTAACACCATGGCCAAGCTTTACACTTGCTGCTGGTGAATCAAGGACACCCACAGGGTTCTATATACTAAGTCAAGCGACAGTAAATACAGGAAGTGTTTCTAACTTTAT
>PAYR01000029.1 GCA_002715345.1 Flavobacteriales bacterium
CTAGTGATCAATTTCTTGCTTCCATCTAAATTGTGGATTACATCCTCATCCCCATTTGATGGCGCCCAAGACCCATCAGAATTTAGCAGAAAATCGCCAAGATGGGTTTGTTGATTGTCATCAACAAGAACCGCGTTACTGTAGCGCACAGAGGGCTCGTCCATGCTATATCCTGGAAGCCATTTACTGTGAATCTTCGGGAGAACAGAGTGATGCGATAAGGTGTATCCAATCTTCGTCATTATCTTGCTTAGCAATTAGTTCAACACCCCTTTCCCAGTGGAGTATGAATTTACTTCTAGCAACATCAATAGAATCCATTCTCCCTTCAACATTTGAAAGAAGAACCATCCACATCGCTAACTCATTTTTGAATAGTGTCTTTCCTTTAAGCGATTTACCACTATCTACAGGGAATAACTCTTCAGCCTGCAAAACTGAGGACTTCCAGTTATCAGAAACAGGCCCTTCTCTAAGTGAAACGCCAAGAGCAAGTCGAGAAACAATATTTTCTGTAACGCCCAATTTATTTGCCATGAACTTTAGTCTAGAATGAGTTATTACACTACTGGTTAATGTTGTATTTTGTAACCTTGCAATAGTCATTTGATCACCTTAAAAAAAATCGTTCAGGTTTGTAGTCTTCGCAATTGCGGTTGCTGGACCTGTCTCTTCAAGGAGAATTTGTGTTCCAACACAATTGGCCTCAATCAATTCCTCGAACAGGCCATCACTGAGATCATCACTAGTGGTAAGAACGATTACTTGATGAGACAATTGTGGGTAGAAATTAGTAACTGACCAGCCCTTGTGTTCTTTGTCCATCCTTGAAACAGGGGTATCAACAACTACCGGGAGCGAAATTCTTGATAATTTGCATATTGCATACAGCATCGACAAGCCAACGTGTTGCTTTTCAGTAGCAGATAGGTCTCGATCTAACCAATTACCCTCATAGCCATCCATGCCAATTGAAGGCGAATAATCAGTAGGAGATACGGTGACTGACTTTACAGAACTTGCCTTTCTACTGAGTAGTTTGAATCCTTCAGAGAAACCGTTCTCCAGCGGTTTCGCTAAAGCTGCTCTCTTTTGCGTTGCATATTCAATAATTATTTTTCTGATTTGTAGTATTGATTCTAACCTCTTGTTGAGTTTTGAATCTTTTTCTGTGAGGCTTTGTAGGTCGATTATCCTCTCTTCAATTTCTGTAATGAAAGCACTCAATTTCGCTAAATCACTTTTGCGGGATACGACATCTACTCTTAAATTTGCTACCAACTTAGAAAGTTCTTTGTATTCTTTTGCAATGTTTTCAAGCCCAAGTCTTTCAGATTCTGCTTGCATCAAAGAGCTTAGTTTTTCATGATTGTCGAGCGCTATTATTGCATCGTTTACAGCAGAATTTGCTTTGTAAGTGATGTCTTCTTTAATCAGTGCATGAGTTATTTCTAGTGAGTTGATATCATCCTTACTGAGGAATTGGAATAAGGGAGAAATATCATTGTCTGTTGATTCTAATTCCGATTTGAGCTGTGAAAGTATACTTTCTCTGTATTTCTTTAGCGAGGTAGTGTAGGGTCTTTTTTTCTTTGACGGTTTCAGTTTTTTAACAGCCTCCTCAATCATTTTATGGGCGGCTTTTTCACTTTCTAGTTCATCGATTTTCCTTTTAGCAGACTCTATTTCCCAATCATTGAGTTCATTAGGAGTGCCTGCAATTATGAATGGTATTGATTCGGATACAGCCCTAATTAATTCGTCCCTTCTTCCAGCCAATTTAGCAGCAGCTACTGCTTGATCACTCCTAATTTTACCTAGATTTTCTCCTTCTTCTGTACCCTTTGAGATTAACATATTTTCTAATGACTGTGATCTTGATTCATTTGCTTCAAGAAGTAAGACGTGTTGTGTCAGCTCGGCTTCCATAATCTCCTTCTCATCTCTTGCATTTTCTAACTCTTCAAACCAATCATCGAGATTGTTTTGGTCATCTTCAGGAGTCATTTGTTTGGTTGTAGATTTCATTATGCTATTCAGGTGTTTATTCAGTTGTTGTATTGCATGTTGTCCGAGTATATCGTCAAGTCCGCTTTTTAGTTCCTCATTTAAAATTGAGAAGTCGATATCTGGTAATTTTTCTCCGTCGAATAAGAATCGTTGTGACACTGCCAAAGGTATGAATGCTTCAATCCACCGTTGGGCTATGTTATGCTTCGATTCTCCTGCCTCTAGCGATAGTGGTTTCCCATTTATCCTAACAGTCAGTTCCATGTCAACAGGACCTCCTTCTCTTTCGAACCAATAGTCTCTAGAGATCATCACATCACCAATGACGGAATCGAATAATTTTAATTGAACTCCAACTTGACAGTCTTCTCCTTGTACTGTTGTGTTATGTGTTTTCTTAATCCAGTCATCGAACTTAAAACCAACTTTGTTGTATCTTTGCTTGATTCCTTTAGAACCGTGTAATGCCAAATTAAACGCATCTAATACCGTGGTTTTTCCAACTCCATTCTTAGCGGCAATTATGGTTACATTTCCGTCTCCATGCAGTGGTAGAACATTAACCCCAGCAAACCGTTTAAAATTGACTATCCGGAGTTCTTTGTAATACAAAAAATCACTCTCCGTTATGTATATCGATATGGTTGCTTAATTTTGTAAGTATTTTGTGAGGTCGAATCATGTGCTGAACATTAAACTCCTCTGATAGTAAGTCATGAATTAATTGGGCAAAATCTTCAGTGGATACTTGTAAGCCACTCTCCCCTATCACCTTTCTAAGCAGTTCCATGTCGATGTTCTGACTCATTCTTTCACCCCTGCATCAAGAAGTGCTAAATCTGCAATTTCTTCTGCCCAAATTTCTTCAATTCTGAAAATCTCTTGTTCGGTTATCAAAGTTAACCCCACTCTTTCTTGAACTCCTTTCAACTTTGTCAATAGCTCTTGACGATATTGGTGAGTATATGGGCCAACTCCAGCAGTTCCATCCCTCTTGACCTGAATCCGACCTTTGCGGTTTCTGCCCTGGACCCTATTTTCTTTCAGGTTTCTTTCAGCTAACAGTTCGTCTCTGAAGTTAGCTAATTCAATTAGTGTCTTAACATCATAGATTTCTTTATCTGTGTTTATCATTTGGTTCAACGATTTATCTTCAGCAACAACAGTGCAAGTCCAACACCCGAACCTACTTCCTGCGCAAGTTTGTTGGCTTGCATCGTGTATCACGGGACATTCTCCTCCGGCAGCATCACGATATAGAATCGACAAATCTTGATTAATGTCAGCAAAAGGATTTGGCATTCCATTTACCCAATCCATCTTCAATAGGTATTCCCAAACATCCTCTGTCGTCCAATTTTCAATTGGTCTTATTGTTGATGCAGTTGGGATTAAGCCATGAGCGTGTAAATCGGTATCTCTGCGAGTGTGAGAATCCATAGTTTGTTTACGTGCGCTACTCTCGTCAAATCTTGTACCAAGTAAGAAATGAACAACAGGTTTTTCTCCAATTTTATCTGTAATAAACTTGGAAGAGGGGCGTATCTTCATGCGGTCGGTGCACCACCTAAATTCTCTAACTGGAGCAGGATATCCTCGTCCTATCAGATTGACCCAGAAGGTTTGGTTAACTTCAGGTTGAAGCTCAACCACTTCCACGGGCATTTCCATATCTTCAACGTATATCTTCAATCTCTCGATGAATTTGTGAACGTGGTCAATCACAGGAGGAGCCTCTACAAGCGTATTGACACAAGTTACGTACACTTTTTTGCGGTTGCGAATACGAGGCGGTAATTGTTCCATCGTTTCCAGAAGCAACATTGTCAGAGCTGTGCTGTCTTTACCACCGCTAAGACCGACCACCCAGGGAACGTCCCCGGTCTCTTTGTATAGCGCAGCGAGGTCGACCATAATCTATCGGTAACGCCACTGGTCCATAAGGATCACTCAACTACTAAAGTAAATCAAAGGAAATTTTCCACATTCGATTAATTCGACCAGTCATGTTGTGAGATGTAATTGAATGCAGATTCTACGGACATCGTATTTGTAGCGTTACCAATTCTGACATAGAATTTATTTTGAAGCCTTGATGTTTTCATGAAAACTGGTGAATTTGCTTTCATAACTTCTACTTTCGCAATTACCCGGCCCTGAAATTTAGGCAGAGATATCCTAATTTTTGCGGCACTTACTTCCTTAGAAACGGAAAAAGAAATCAATTGATTTAGTTCGTTTTCTAATCCGTCTAAATCTTTCCTTCTCGTTAGCTTGATGTCTTCCTCAAGGCCATAAGCATCTCCATCATCAGAAACCCCAATGAATAGAGTTCCTCCATCAGCGTTTAGGAAACCTGCAACCGTTCTTACAATATTGTCTGAAATATTTTCTTCCTT
This sequence comes from Flavobacteriales bacterium, assembly GCA_002715345.1. Classification (GTDB taxonomy): domain Bacteria; phylum Bacteroidota; class Bacteroidia; order Flavobacteriales; family UBA7312; genus UBA7312. The sequence goes on from PAYR01000029.1 coordinate 4,410, forward strand.
TTTACATTTGTAGTTCGGGTCATACTTCGCCCTGTCATAATCAAACCAAATTGCAGGCTTGAATTCAACATAGGCTGTTTCTCCTTTAGCTATGATTTGGTCAAGAGTATCTTTCCTGCTTTGGGAATTATGATATTCATCAACCATATGAGTAAATTCAGCATCACTTGTTTGCTTTAATTTCTCATATATTTTGGTAATTGCAAGTAAGCGTGTTATACAAAATGCAACAATTGGAGCAAAACTATTGGGTTTGTCAATTGTTGCGGCAATGAATTTTTTTCTGGAACTGACATCATTGAATAAATCCGCTCTTGGTCCGATTTTTAATACTCCATACTTGAAAATCAAATCTCTGAAATTAGGAAGAATATGGTCAATCTCTTCGAGGCTCGCGCAACTCATTGTATAGGTCTCTTTGTTCTTATTTCCAGGAGTCGGTAATGGTAAATCGAAAGCGAATTTGCCATTTTTCTCTATAACGGACATTCTCAAACGATCTTTTGTCTGTTGCCAAATCCATTTAGGACCCTTGTAAGATTCCCCCATTTCTAACCAGCGTTGACCGTTTTCTAACTGAATGTAATGAATTTCTGCCGCTAATTCATGTGGGCCTTGAATTTGATAGACACTAACCTTGCCATCAACATGATCTCTAACGTTCCTTTGATACCAGGCCCCAGGCATTACGCTAGGTATAACTCCTAAATTAAAAACACCAACTTCAACATTATCACCATCCATATCTACCCGAGGGTTTTCATTTTTTTTTATTGTATCGAATAATTTAGGGAATAAGTCAAAATTTAATTATCCCAAAAATCTTCAAACCAATGATAAACTCTTACTTGGTCTCCAAACCCAACAATGTTATCCTTAACGTCGCAGATCCTACACTTTTCGGTTCCTCCTATGGTGGTTCCTCTCAAGCCTCTTCCTATCATTTGGCTGTAAAGAACCACTGAATTTGTTGGCCTAGAGATGAAGACTTCGTCAGTGTTTGGTGCATCGAAACCGGTTGTTAGAACTCCATAATTGCATAGGACTTGAACTTCCCCATGTTTAAATTCTTCAATAACTTGCTCACGCCTTTCCTTTGAAGTACTTCCATCAACGTGTGCTGCTTTGATTCCGAAATAAATTAGCAAAGACATAATGAATTTTGAATGTTTGACGCTACAGGAAAAAAATAGAATTTTTCTACCTTCAGAGCATGATAGTAGAAGCTTTCTCATAATTTCAATATTTCTTATGTTACTTGATGCGACGGTGTTCAAGAATCCTTTGGGAAAGTCAAATGTGTTTTCAAGGGAGCGTTTTTGTGAACCTGTTAATTCAAGCTCTAACGGTGATATAATAGGAATGTAGTCGATTCTTGCAAGTACCTTTCGAGACTTTAGCATATCTATTTCCGACGTGCCAGTTTGAGTTCTAATATTTACTTTTGATTCGAAGAAGAACTCAGACATCTCCACAGTCTCTTCAATCTCGACTCTACCTGGTGTAGCAGTTAATCCAATCACATTTGTGTTATTCGATTTCAATTTCATTATGACATGCTTGTAGGTTGGCGCAACAGCTTTGTGTGCTTCATCGATTACAATCAGTCCAACACGATTTGAAATTTGTTCAAACGCTGATTCATCCTTACGAAGGATAGAGTGAATTTTCTGGAATCCTCCAACAATAAACATCGATTTGTCATACAATACTGGTTCAGGATGGCTTCCCCAGCACCTGACAGCCTTCAATGGCTTATTGGACATATACTGCCAAACTTCAATAAAACACTGAAATGCTTGTTCACACAATTCGCTTGAGTGTGCTAGCCAAAAAACAATGGCCCCTTCATCAGCATTTTTTAGAAAAGATGAGATGACTTCCATACTTGTACGAGTTTTTCCCGAACCTGTTGGCATCTGGATGATGAACCTTGAACGAGGAACTTCTAATTTCTCCATAGAGTCAATGTATACTTGTGTTTGGTAGTCAATCAAATTTTTGAACGGCTTAGCAATCAATGGAGGGTTTGTATCTGAGATAGGATTGATATCAACGAAAGAGGGTGTTTTTCTTTTATCTGGGGGGCGAAAGTGACTTGGTAGTTTAAAGAACTCAAGGAAAAAATCTGAAAAAACACGGTTACTCCACCTAATCGATGAGATCTCTTCAGTCATTTCCAAATGACTACCTTTGCTTATTTGGAACCCAAGTGGATTCAAGCCCCTGACAAATTTTTTCAAAATTGCGGGTGGTAAATTATCTAAGCAATTTTTCAAATTTTCTCGTTTTGAAAAGTAATCACTGGGAGCGAAAGATTGTAGAATTTTAACTAGATTATTTCTGTTGTCAATTTCAGTAGGATCAAATGAATCTCCCCTTAGTGGCGGCAACATTTCAACTAAATTGTGGTATAATTCGTCATCAATATCATCTATTGCAGTCTGTAGTTGCCTTGTATTCCAATATGACCAAATCATTATTTCCACCTATATCTCAGTAACATATTCTCTAGCAAATTCAGACCAATCGAATTCTGTCTGTTCGAAAAGAATTTCTGGTTGAGAGGCTCCCGAATTTAGTAAAAGACTCCTTGATCTTGCGTATGCTGCAAATATTCGTGCGAAAAGGTCTCTAATTTCTGAGGGCGAGGAGCGCGAGATTTCCTCTTCTGATATTGCCTTGGCAAATGGATGACTTATGTTTAATTCAACCATATCTTTACCTCCTTGATGTTTTACATGGAAGAGATGTTGATCGCGAAAATTGTTAACTTCAGTTAATTCTACATCTCCGACAACGCGGAAATTTTTCTTAAGTGCCTCCTCTTGTGCCTGTTGGTAACGTAAAACCTCGTCAGGAATGTGTCCAATTCTCAACCATTCCAGAATAATTTGTTCATCTTTGTCTAAGACTCGTTTAAGTTCCATGAAATTATCTCGATTCAGATTAATTCCTCTTCTTGTTGGTTTAAATTCTCCGAATTTGTCTACATAGAATTCTCTAATTCCAAATAGTCTATGCCCTTCGTAAAGATTTAGATAGAATCTTTTGCGCTTTCTTGAGGGGCCATCCTCACCCAGAACTTTTTCAAAATTGGTCATTTGACCACCTATTGCTCATCAGCTTCCCGGGTGTTTATGTAATTAAGCAAAAACTGTCCCCAATAATTTCGCATGTTTTCAATGAAGTCCTTGGCTTTCATCATTGTGTCATCAGCAAAATTAGCCTCAGCCCTTGCATAAGAAATTATCAGTAAATCAATCATTATTTTCATCTCTCTACCAATCTCTACGTAGTCAATTTCAGCGTCTTCAACCGGGGCCTCAAGGATTGAAATAAGTTCTACTATTCTCTCGAAAAAAAGGTGATTCATATTGTATTCCAAAATTGCACTGCCACCCATGTGCGCAGCATCAAAGAATTTACTTCCTCTCCACTCAGTCTCTTCAATAGTGAAAGGTTGGCTTGCGAATAGTGATCGTATTGTCGCTTGTGCTTCTTCTGTTGCATAATTTTCTCTATCTTTGATGAATTCGTCGATACCTTCCTCAGGGTCAACATCCTTACCCAGTTGTGGTTCTGGACCTGAGGTTCTGGCAGCAATTCTTTCAGCTTCAGCATGCAGCCTTCTTCGTTCTTCCTCAGCGGCTCTTCTAGTAGCCTCTTGCCTCTCTGCGGTTTTAGTACGTTGGAAGGTTTCCTTTATCTCTTCAGAGGCAGTTTTCCTGCTCGGTAGTATATTCTTTTTTATTGCCTCCATTAACTCAGGGAGCGGTACGGCTCCATCTTTGATGTTCTTGACTGCGAATGCTCTGTCAAGCCAGGCATCGAACTGTACTTCGCACCCCCACCACCGGTCAGTATCATCAAAGCTAGACCAACCAGTTGGGCCATAGCGATTCCAATACGGGATCGGACCCCACCAAACTTCTCGATAGTTCCTGACAATTGATATTCCATTTGATTTTGATGTGATATTTCTTTCGGCAGCTTCTATCGATCTTGCTGAAGATCCTACTGCTTTTCGCCATTCCTCAGGTAAGAGGCTAAATCTAATTCTAATATCTGAAAATTCAGGAACATTAGTAGATTCTGGTAATCCATATGTATCAACCGGCCACGTTAGTACAATATCGTCATAAAGTGTAGATTTTGGGTCATCTGGGAATCTTGTACTTTTGGTGTTGTGATACAACGGGTCAATTGCGTAAATCTGCTCACCATCGATGTATATCGTAAGAGGCTGAGATCTATTAGGTATAGGCTCTCCCTTCGAGCCCTCGTTCCAAATAAAGTATCTGAAAGTACGACCCGCCCAGAATTTCAAATCCGAATGTAACTGAACCAATCTCTTTCTCAAGTTGTCGTACTTAGACCAAACAATTAGAGTACCATGATTGGCTCCTGCTAATGATGAATATTCGCTAGGAATAGGTTGATGAATAGGAACAGGGATTTTTTTCATTGAGCCATCTCTGACTTCGTCTAGGTCCAGGTAGGTGTATAACCAATCTCCGCCAGATTGTTTTGACCAAACCTCAATCCTTTTGCACTGATGAATTGCGCCAAGTTTCATACCTACTCCAAATCTTCCAATACCTTCTCTGTCATTGTATCTACTTGACCATCCTAGAGAAAGACAGTGTTGGAGAGTATTTGCATCCATCCCCTTGCCATCGTCACCAAAAATTAATTTTCTAATGTGTTTATCGCTGGTCTCAAACTTCATTTTTACAAATGATGCATCAGCTTGAATTGAGTTGTCTATAACCTCTCCATAAGCACTCAACTCATCAAACGATGAGTTTCTCATTGACAGTATTGCAGTGGAGGCGTTGACAAGTTCTGCACCTTCTTGTGACATAAGTTGTCCCATCTTAAAAATAGATATAATCTCTTCTATGCGTTAGTAAAGTCTAATCTCGTGCTCTTGTTAGATATGTATGTGATAACAGGGCAATACCTTCCACTGATTAAAGAAAAAGTTTCTCAAGCAACTGATTCAGTATACATAATTTCGCCATATATTACTGATGAGGTTTTACATATTCTATTGATGGATGTAAAGGCTCCAGTAGTCGTGATATCATCTTGGAGAAAGTCTGAATTTGCAAGCGGAATAGCTTCTCTTAGCCTGGCTAATAAATGTAGAGAGAATGACTGGGAATTCCGCATTTTCCATGATGGACATAAAAGAAAATTACATTCGAAGATGTACGTGATTGATGATAAGATATTTTTTGGAAGTGCTAACTTGACAAATTCTGGTTTCCAGCTATCAGAACACCCAAACTATGAGATATTGACATCTGCTGATATGAATAGCAATTGGAAGGCACATTTGGATGAATTGGTATCGAGATCACAACTTTTAGATGGAGTACTGTATGACTTTTTTGCTGAAAAAGTAGGGCAATTACCCCATCCCGAACCTTCACAGCAGTGGAAGGTTCCTCCAGTCGGCCTAAAGCCATCATTTGGCGAAGATGAATGTATAATTGCCAATGATATTGATGTCACTGCACTACTGTGGGGCATTATGCCGCCTAAGCCAACTTATGCTGAATTGCAATTATACAAAGGAGAAATAGTCCCACTGGATTTATTTGGCTGTAGATGGGGTTCATTCAGAAGAGTACTGTATCAACAATCAATTTCTAGGGATATAGTCGATGATTTGATTGACGAATTTTATGATTTGATGATTAGAAAATACCCGAATGATCTCAGTAATTCATATCGTGAACCAGGAGGCCACACAGAATGTCTCGTTTGGAAAATATGATGTCTTTTAGAGATTTTTTGTTTTGATGAGTCTAATGTGGTCAAGTCTATTTTTCTAGGGACTTCAATATCCCTGGAGCAATCAAACAAATGTTCTACCTTCAACCTGCAATAACCTAATCATGGGAAATTTGATATTCCATAAACCGAAAATAAAATTCATGGCTATCTATTCAGTGTATTGGACTCAGGACGACATCAACCTCTGTGAGAACACTCCAGGCTGGTCTATGTCTTGCTGGGGGTCAAAGATGAGTAATTTCTCTACTCATTGGAAGAAGGGAGATGTTGTCTATTTCACCAACATTGACCATGCAGGCAACCATTGGCTGTTCGGTAAATTGACCCTCAAACATTTTGCGGGTTCAAGAGAAGAAGCTGAGAGCATAATCGGCAGGTCACTTGCATCAGCTGATTTCGACCAATATTGGATTGGTGAAAAACCATGGTTGCAACTCCAAGAAATCCCTTGTCGTGAACTCTTCATGACCTTCGAATTTGAATCTGGAAACAGATTAGCCGAAGGCTATAATGGACAAGCACTCCAGGCAAAGCGACGCTTGACTGCTAAGGATGCAGAGGCTTTAGAAGACCTATGGCTTGCTTACACCGAATAATTCAGACGTAGTCTCGTGATGAATTAACACTTATCGCAACGCTTGGCTTGGATGCAGAATGGTATTGTGGGTCTTCGACTATCTCCGGATGCCGGTTCTTGAATGCCGTGGCGTCGAATGCAAAACTCTCCTGCCTTTTCCAGGTACATATTTCTTCAATCCCGTCATTGTCAGCACAGAGCTTCTTAATTTCTAATTCTCTGAGAATGATTTCCACATTCACATCTTCCTTTTCCATTATTAGTTCGATGTACTCTTTGTGTTTATCTTCCAATGTCTTTGTTCTTGGGATTACTCCGTCCACTACATTGTCATTGGTGGATTTGTCCGCTGCGTATTTCTCCTTTGCTGCTTTTTCTGCTAAATGCAACTTAGGAAACTTCTTCGCTTTTGTATCAAGGCCTTCGGTTTTGAATGGACCACTAATCGATTTTTTAGTACAAAATGAGTCGTAAATTGCTTTGTTTGCAGGACTGCTGTCTCTGAAAATTGTGGCCTTAAATGATGGTGCGCCTCCGCCTTTGACAGTCACTTTGGTAATTCCATCGATTCCGCCCTTATGTTTGGCAGTTTCAAGTTTCAAGAATTCCTTGATAGTGTTAGTTTTGTAATCAATTTCGTAGATACGATAACGCAATTCTTTCAATTCAGAGTGAAGTAATTCAACTCTAGCCTTGTCCTTGGTCCCTAATTTGATAACATTCCCATTTGATGGAGATTTAGCAAATGCTCTGACACCCCCAAGCATTGGTCCAATTATTCCATCATATCTGGCGGCTTCTTTTTTCACTTCTTCCAGCTGAGCATCAGTTAGTCTAAACCACTCTCTTCTGACTCTAAATTGGGCAAAGTGCTTGTGAAGATGTCTTTCTACGAAGAAAGGTGCTTCGGAATGGAATGAATGAATGTCAACAACCAATCTAGGATTTCCAGTTTGGTGATCTTTCTCTATTCTGTCATTTACGGTCCTGTCTTTGGAGACCATTCCGATTTTGTAGTAATCGCTTGGTCCTGTAATATCATCAACATCGTTCAATATGTATACGTGTCCTTCATCTAATTTCATCAGTAATACCTCCTGTATCCACAATTTTCCTCGTTATGGGCGCCACTTAGACAACCCATACAGGGGGTTGCAACAGGCCTGTGCGCTCTTCTGTAATTGAATTCTTTCCATGTTTGGTAACAAGTGTTTCTTGGTGGTGGCGCACTGAAGAACTGGTCGATTTCTTCAGGCGATGGTTCTTCTATTTCTGTAGGGGTGTAATTTTCCGTAGGAGATACTACATATTGGCTTACATCCGATTCAGTTTCAGTTTGGAACTGCTCAATAATTACATCGTCAACTGAAGAGTAGCTAGTAATAGGAGTTGAACCTATAACAAGACCCGAGTTATTGATGAGTCTCAACTCATCAATGCTGTATTTTTGTCTGAATATGGGCACTAGACCACTAAACAAATTACCTGAACTAACCGTAATTTCTACTGCTGAAACACCGTGAGTCTTGGTTGAAGTTTGGAACAATTGGCTTAGGAAGTTGTAGCCTATTGCTTTTCTAGGCCCCTTGGTGTGTTTTGTTCTTCTTTCAAGCCTTTCTTTACCATCTTTGTCATAGTAAATTATCGAGATCGTCTTGGCAATCGATTCGTTTGGAATTTCTTCTGCTCTGACAGTTATTGTTGCTTGGTTCAAGCCTTCCCAGTAGTCATCAGATATACCTTCAACCTTCAATGTTCCAGCGAAGAAATCAGAATTTACTGGCGAAAAGAATCCTTGGCCAGGGGCTGAAGGTACCTCTGTAGGCTCGCCGTTTTCTATGTTCCATGCTAACTCTGGTGCAACTAATTTACCTGTTCTATGATAATCATAAATTGCCCAAGACATCCAGTGATAGATATGGTTCTCTCTTTCAGTAGCACTTGAGCCAGTCTGCATAATAGTCTCCCATGCATCTAGGTCAAGACCATCGATAGGCCTACAAGGCTGTAGTACTTTGAGAAATGACTGAATCATCTCTTCATCTGTAGAATCCATATCGATACCAGACAACTTGTAACTAAGTGGGAATAATGCCATTATCGATTTGAACATTATAGCATTAAACATCTTTGAGTATAGTGTGCTCTTTTCTGAATTTCCTTGCCCTTTGCCCCACCTATTATTTATCTCAACATCATGATAAGAAATTCCAGTTTTGGGGTCGATATTTGCGGTTATCTTCCAAGCTTGGAAGTAATTTTGAATCGTGCGTACAAATACGTCCTCAGAACTTGCTAGTTCAGGGAATTGCATAACCCAGGGGTTACAGTGAGCGACCCATTCATATGCATCAGTGACCTTCTTCATCGATTCATCCTTTGCCTTACCATAGAACAGAATCATGTCATAGAGAGCGCTCTTTGGATTCAAAGTAAGTTTGGCTCCAACTCTGTAAGCCATTCTGTTCGCAAATCTCGTCTCGAAAATTTTCGTCCACTTGTCATCAAATTCCTCCGAATTGTCGATGAAACTCTGTGGGACATGACCATAATCTTCTGTTGATTGGTGGCTAGCCAGTTTCAATACATATCGAAGATGTAATTTGTGTAGTGTTGCTAAATCATTACTTTGGACGTTAATTTCTGCAAAGATTCTCCCTCCCCCGCCATCGTATTCTGAATCAACAACTACAAATGGAATTAGCATATTCATCGCATCAATGCTGAGTCTAGATGAGCGAATTCGGTGCTGACCATCCACTAGATCTATCGGCCTGTGATCGATTCCATTAACCAAATCAACATCTTTCAGTTTATTTTTGATGTATTCAATCTGTTGCAAATTAATGACTAATCTCTTCCCTATTCCCTCGCCTGTAATGCTTGCTGAACCATTTTTCAGAGCACCTTTGGAAATCTCAAGAATTACCGGATTTACGATTGTTGGACTGGTTGTGAGGAACTTCTCGATGTTTTCGATTCTATCAAACTCTAGTGGTCTTTGATACTGTCCTGTAACCTCCCCATCCAAGGTTCTTTTACAGATTTCAAGTGTTCTGGTAGCCGCTGGTAGAGCTGGAACTCTGCAGATTGCATCTGCTACTCCAAGCGAAATAACACCAAAGTGATGAGTGAGTCCAGATTGCTGGAATTCAGTGACCACAATTTCGTGCTTGCCCCAGTCTTGGATACTGTCGTCATATTGATGACTTGATGCCCAGTAGGGTTTGTCCATTTCTTCCTCTTTTGGAAGAGACTGTACGGCTTTACCGACCGCACCAAAATCTGCCAATACCTTCGGCATATCTTGATTTTCTTCTTCTTTGCATATGTGACGTAACCCTGCTTGGCAGAACCCACAACTCTCTATCTTCTTCATCTCTAATTCCTTAATACTCATCTTAATTCCTCCTTGTTATTTTTCTGATTATTTCCTCTAATTTCGGATTATTACTGGACATATACTCCCTCTGGTTTAGTACTAATTGGCTCATAAGAACTAATCCTGTATGCTAAGCCCCTTCTATCCATCACTTCTTTCGCAGAAGCAATCAAATCGTCTTTTGAAATTCTAGTTCTATTTTCAACAAGAGAGTTGATCAAACTTGATGTTGCCACTTCAGACAACCATGCGCCAGTCAATCCATCACAACTTGATGCAACCTTTTCAATAACACAGTCTGTAACAGATTTAGAAGTTGGCATTTTGTCCAATAACTGCTTCAAGATTTGAAATCTCTGTGCTCTTTTTGGAAGTCCAACTTCTATGATTCTGTCGAATCGTCCTGCTCTATCTGCTAAAGCAGGGTCGATCTTATTCGAATGATTTGTGGTTGCGATTGTAATTACTCCATTGTTTGGAACTATGCCATCCATTGCTTGCAGGAATTCACCCAATAATGGGTGGCTGGCTACATTTCTATCTAATGCCCCAGTCGTATCTATGTCCTCTACAATCAATAATGTAGGAGATAGTTTTCTTGCAAGTTCAAAGCAAGATTTGACATCATGTTTTGCCGATATCATCTCAGCAGAGATTAGGATACATGTGATGTCGCAATTAGATGCCAGCCATTTTGCAATCATTGTTTTGCCAGTTCCCGGAGGCCCGGCAAGTATAATTCCCCTTGAATTTGATTTGCCCATTTCTTTTAGTTGCGGCATGATTTCCTGGAATCGAATCACTTCTTTCCATAGGATGTCCTTGACTTCTTTATCCCATGCAATTAATTCATCGATTTTCTTATCTCGTGGAATGAAGTTGTACTTCAAATCAAAAAAGGCTCCGTTTAGCACTCCACAGTCGTAGAAATGGTCTTCAAGGCCAACAATGAATTGATTGAGTTCAGTATCTCTGCAAAATCCGATGTTTTCAGTATCGCTTCTAGTGTAAACTTCGATACGATGGTCTCCATCAGAATCAACCTTGTAGTTGACACAAAAACGGTCATCGTTGTTAGTGCTTTGATAGCATCTTGTGCCCAAAACAAAATACGTTTTTCTCGAATTGTTTCCTAATTCTATAACGTCATAAACGCACGGAGTTAGTAATCCACTATCATTAATGTAGAACTCGTCAACAATTTCGTATGCCTCTACGAAAGTATCGATATGCATCTTCATTAGTGGTCCTAATTTCCCGGACCAATACTTAGAATCCCTCTTTGGTTTATCTCCCAAAAAAGCATGCATCTTTCTATCAAACAGTGAAACCCAAACATCCTTTCTCTTCGATTCATACACAGCATTCTTGGCGTTATCAACCATCTTCATGTCAATATTCACCTCGCCAAAAGGAGTATCAATTATGATATTCGTGTTTGTTGGTTTTTGCTCATTATTTTCTTCGTCATTCTTCTTTGTCATTTTTTCATCTCCAAATCAATTGTATCATTATGTGTAATGTCATTTAGGTATCAGATTTACACACACGTGTCTACTCCCAGTTTTTGCGAAAAGAATCCGTCCAATCTTCAGTAGTTTTGAACTTGATTTCAGGCTTTTTAGATTGGGTATCTTCCATCAATTCCTTTGTCCATTCAGCGTCCGTCTTCGCTTGAACTGCTGAATTTCGAAGCCATTCGATCAATGCATCAATCAAATCTTCAGCTCTATCTTTTCCTTTTTCATCTTCTTTGTCCATTCAAATCACCTTCCAAATAATCCTGATATGATTATTATCGGTAATGCTATGCAAGCAGCCATTATTGCCGTAAATAGTTCAACTATAATTCTCATTTTTCCACCTCAATTTTGTATTCAGTTCTCATAATAGGGCATTGCACCCATTCGAGCGTCATCACGCACACACTTACGCGTTTTTAGGACAATAAGCCGTGTCCTTCGGTGCCGATCTTTATCGGTCAATAGCATA